>DATCWI010000094.1:0-11195 GCA_036566425.1 Nitrososphaera sp. | reverse complement strand
AAGACGGAGATGCTGATGCTGATGCTGATGCTGATGCTGATGCTGATGCTGATGCTGATGCTGATGCTGATGCTGATGCTGATGCTGCAGAAGAAGACGCTGCTGACGCGGGCACTAATGCTACAGACACAACATAGGAAGAAGCCTAAACCAACGCTAACTGCTGAAGACAAATGAAATCAAATAGAAAAGCTGTAAAAACTCTCCTTTCTCTTTCTTTTTTCTGTTGTATACAATTGTTCTGGTAATGTGAAGCTTATTTTTTGGAACAGCTGCACTACAATGCAGAGTTAATTTAAGGATATAACTATCCGCTGATAAAAATCTAATCACCCTTGGATATATCTCTTAAGCATACTTGTTGTTTTGTCTATTCCAAGATCGAGAATGTAATTACCCATTCTAGGCCCTTTATCGGAATTTAGAAACATTCTATACAATAACGTAAAGAACTCTTTTGGCTCAATTCCATTAGCACGTGCGATAGAAAATACAGTAGATTGAAGGATCTTGGCATTCTCTGGAGAATCAGATAGACCTGTAAATGGTCTCATTGCTTCGATCAATTCCTGCAGTGCTTTAATGTGCAAATCCGATAGTTGCACTTCAAACTTTTCATCATTCTTTGCGTTGTTGTCATCTGCCCAGTTTGATGCCAACCTGATCTTATGCTTGATTCCTTCAGTGCTGTTCCCTTTAAACATGCCGTATTTAAGTAGACGATTGAAGACTTTTTCACTGCGGCTATCATCGTCTGGAGGAAATATTGATGCCTGCTGTACGATAAAGCGATACGGAATATGAATGTCAGGCTCTTTGGGTGGTTGGAGCTTATTGATAAATTCATAGATTCCCTTTATCTTTGTAATCTTTGCGGGGTTGTCCTCAGTGACCTTTCCAAAGTAAACATCTTCATAATAATCATATTCGTCCATCAGAGTAGGCACGTCATCTAGCCCAACATGGCGAGTGCCTGCAATGCGCTTGAATAGCAACAACAGTATCGATTCTGGCGTGCCATAACGCAGCCACATTTGAGGTGTTAGCACATTGCCAGAAGATTTGCTTATTTTTTTACCACCCTTGTCCAAGAACATCTCGTACTTCACATGAAGGGGATGAGGATAACCAAGTATTTCATCTGCTATCCAATCGTTTACCCTGACAGAGTCCATAATGTCTTTTCCATAAGCCTCAAAGCGTACGTCAAGAGCCTGCCACCTTGCGGCAAATTCAACTTTCCATGCAAGCTTGCCCTCACCCCTTGCAATGTCCGCCTCGCCTTTGTTGCCGCAGCCTTTAATTTCCTCTTTGCCTATCCTCCCTCCTTTGCATATGTAAGTAACTCTTCTTTTATCTGGTAAGTACTGCTGCGCTACTGCAGTATAGAGTCTCCCGCAGCTGCTACATATAGGAAAATAAGGCAGTACTTCATTATATTTGCCCTGGCCAACGAACTCTGCGATTTTTTGCCCAATCTTGAGTCTGCTCTTTAGTATTGTATCGATTTGTTTCACCAAAGTTCCTTGCCTGTAAGAATTGCTGCCGCTCTGAAAGCGATATTTTATCCCTGCCTTATCAAGGCCATCCAAGAGGAGACTGCTCATATGCATACCATAGGAGGAATGGCAACTGCCAAAGGGATCAGGGATAGTTGAAACAGGCTTTGCAATATGAGCCTGCAGCCAATTTGGCAAACCCTGAGGTATTTTACGAAGACCATCCATGTCATCTGAATAAGCGATCAGTTCCGACTTGAAGCCAAAATTTTGAAGGGCAAGAGCAATGCCATAAGCTCTTACAGCATCGGCCATGCTTCCGATGTGAGGAATGCCCGACGCGCCAAGGCCGCTCTCAACTCTTATTAGGCTCAAGTCGCGACCAAGCTTTTTCTCCCTTTTTATTAAAGTGTCTGCAACCTTGTCTATCCAGGTTCCCTTACCGATTACTATCTGCGCTTCGTCCAATTATTATAACACCTTTGAAACATAAGGACCATCCTGCCGGTAGCCAAGCTTTTTGTAGTATTGCCTTGTGCCAACCGCGCTAATAACTGCTATCTTGTTAACCCCTAGTTCCTCTTTTGAGATGTGCTCAGCCTCCTGGAGTAATTTCATGCCAAGTCCCCTATGCTGGTAGCTATCTCCACTATCACTTCTCCCAATATTGATCACCTGTCCGTAGATATGGAGCTCACGTACGACTGTGCTGCCATCAAGCTCATCTCTATGAGGTTTTGCCACCTTTCTCATCCTTAAGAATCCAAGTATTGTATCTCCTCCTCCTTTACTTTCGTATGAGAGAAATATCTCTCGGCCTCCAGAAGCATTATAATCTATTCTTCTAAGTTCGACCTCTTTTTCTGAAGGATATCTTCTCTGCAAACCAGTTTCTCTGCACCTGATGCATCTGCACCTATAGCCCTGTTGTCTCAAATTCTTTAAAACTATCTGCCTTAGGTTGCCACTCTTAGGGCCTGTGATGATATCCTTTGACTCAATTTCACGCTGCACGCGCATTATGCGTACCCACTCAGGCACTACCTTTTTGACCTCCACAATTATGTTTATTAGTTCATCCTCGGAATATGCTAGATACTTTCCATTCTTGTGCATATTATATAATCCAGTGTGTTTTAGCACGAGTGTCGGGTAAATCTTTAACATGTCCGGCTTGAATGAATCATCCTCAAATAACCTCCTGAAATCCTCAGTGTCCTCTTTTGGCGAGCTTCCTGGCAATCCAGGCATCATATGAGCGACTATCTTGTACCCAGCATCGCGAGCAATCTTGAAGGCATGCACTACATCGTCAAGTGTGTGCCCTCTGTTCACCAATTTGTAGATCTTATTATTAAGAGATTGCACGCCAATTTCAATTCTTGTTACTCCAAGCTCTAGCATAAGATCAATGTGTGACTCCTTGCAATAGTCGGGCTTGGTCTCTACAGTGAATCCGACGCAGCGGTTCTCGGCAGTCTCATTACAAGCCATTGCCTGCCGGAGAGTGGATGATTTCTCGCCATTTAGGGCGTCATAACATGACTTGGCAAAATGCCTCTGATAATCCGCAGGCATGAAGGGAAAAGTTCCTCCTACTATGACTACCTCAGTCTTGCCGAGGTCATGTCCCCGTGACTGAAGTTGCTCCATTTTGGAACGCGCCTGTTCGTAAGCATCATAGCTGAACCTTTGAGCAACCTTTGTTGCGGGCTCGGTTCCAGTATAACTAAGTGGAGTATTGAACTCAAGGCCACCGGGACAATATATGCATCTACCATGAGGGCATGCATAGGGCTTTGGCATAACTGCAATCACTGCAACGCCTGATGCTGTCTTGGCTGGCTTGACCATAAGCAAATGACGGTAATAATGGCTATCTTGCAAATAGCGGATAATGTGCTCGTTCTTGGGTATCCGATCTAGGTCATATTCTGATGCCACCTGTCTGACAACTCTCAGAACCTGCTTTATCGATAAAAGATTTTTGTTGCTTTCTAGCTGCGCTGCAATCGACTTGCATGCCCGCTGATAGTTCTGAGGTTCATTATTATCATGGTCGTAAGCTTTTTCCGTTGCTGATGAAAGCAATTGTGGACAATCAACAAAGAACGAATATTAATTTTTGTTTATAGTATTTCATTTCTACCAGCTATTCTAGCACCAACCTCGCCGCTACCTTTCTCTATCCTGCCTACAACTCCACAGCGCATCTTATACTTTTTGAAGATACTAATTATATCATCGGCACTTGCCTTTGGTGCAACTAAGCAAAAACCAATCCCCATGTTGAATGTACGATACATTTCCTTTTTGTCGATGTTACCATCAACTTGTATCTGTTTGAATATGCCTAGGGGTCTTGGAAGATTATCAAAAACATATCTAACCCGCAGGTTTAGACGAGGCAGCTTTGTAAATCCTCCCCCAGTGATATTGGCAAGGCCATGCAGACGTATTTTTTTCTTCAAAATCTCAATTACGGGCCTTACGTAAATTCTTGTCGGTGTCAACAGCTCTTCACCCACTGTCTGCACAAGATGATCGGCCCGATCATCTACAGAATATTTTGAAAGCAAAACTTTCCGGGCCAGAGTATAACCATTAGAGTGGAGTCCACTGCTTTCAACTCCCAAAATAACATCTCCAGGTTTGATCATTTCCCCAAGTATGGGTTTGCCCCGAAGGACTCCCATTACCATCCCTGCAAGGTCAAAGGCATTTTCACCATCACCTGTTATTATGTCCTGCAATATCGCTGTCTCGCCACCGACGATAGCCATTTTGCTTTGTTGAGCACCTTTCACTAGACCTCGGGCTATCTCCTGCAGAAGTGATTCATTGGTATGACGCAGCGCAATGTAATCGATAAATGCGACGGGTTGTGCACCAACACAAATTATATCATTTACATTCATAGCTATACAATCGATACCGATAGTACTAAATTTGTTCATCATCTGGGCAACGATTACTTTAGTTCCGACACCGTCTGCATGAAGTGCAATTGTTTGATGACCCAACTTAACAAGTCCTGCATAGTGTCCAAAACCAGAGGTCACTTTACCAATTGCAAGCATCTTGTGGGTCACAGATATTATGTTCCCTATCGACTTGTGACCACTATTCACTCGGCCTCTATCGACACCAACATCTCGGTAGGTTAATCCTTTAGTCAAAGCCAGTAGGACTTGAAGGCTTGAGCTGTATAATAAGTAACTATGCTGTGTATGCCAAGAGGGACAGAGATAATAATCTATAGAAAACAGCTGCAGGCTTGAGGAATCTTCATGTCCTAGAAGAGTACATAATAGTATGCTCAAAAGTTGACCAGATTAGTGGTCACAAATGGTTTGAGGAAGATGAGAAAATGAAAGTGTGAGAGTTATATATCTCTATATTGAGGTCGACAGAACAGATTCTTCTCGATGTCGACTCCATTAATGGAATAAAATTATCAACCTAAACTCAGTGTATTTAGTCACAATATCAGACTCAGTCAAGTAATTAACTCAACAACAACAACATACTTTAATATAGAAATTTGGTAAAGCTACCACTGTTACGATAAATGGACGCACGGAATATTGGTCTTCGCAACATTGAGGTCGCGGATACAAAAATATGCTCAATTGATGGAGAGAATGGTAAGCTCATATACCGCGGATACGACATTCTTGATCTAGTTAACCATTCAACTTATGAGGAGAGCGCTTACTTGCTCCTTTTTGGCGAACTCCCAACTACGGAGCAGCTTAAGGATTTCAACCGAAGGTTAATAGAAGCTCGCGGGTTACCGGAGCCTCTCATTAAGAACCTAAAGAACAGACCTAAACGGGCGCAGCCAATGGACATCCTTCAATCGTGTGTCTCAGAGCTGGCAGATTATGACCTTAATATGGAAGACACCTCCAAGGAAGCTCACATAAGGCGTGCGATTATATTGATTGCTAAAATACCTGCTATTGTCTCAGCCTGGAACAGGATTAGAAGCGGCCATCATGTGCTTGATCCACACGAGAAAGCATCACATGCTGCTAACTTTCTATACATGCTGAGAGGTATTGAGCCCTCTCCTGAAGAGGCAAAAGTAATGGACATTTGTCTGATCTTGCATGCAGAGCATAGCTTTAACGCCTCAACATTTGCTGCACGCGAGATAGCATCCACTAGAGCGCATATGTATGCCAGTATAGGTGGTGCTATAGGCGCACTTTCCGGTGAGCTCCATGGTGGTGCAAACGTGCAAGTGATGAAAATGCTGCTCGAGATAGGTGATCCCGAGAATGTCGACAGATGGGTTGCAAGCCGACTCCAATCTGGAGGCAGGATCATGGGTATGGGTCACGCAGTCTACAGGACGACTGATCCACGGGCCGACATTCTTGCAAGGCTATCAGCGCGAATCTGTCGAGAAAAGAACAACATGTGGTATGAAATCACTAGACACATTGAGGAAACTACAAAGAGGTGGATGCTTGAGAATAAGCACCAAGGAATATATCCAAATGTTGATCTTTATAGTGCCTCAGTTTATTACAGCATGGGGATCCCCCTAGATCTCAACACGCCTATATTTGCAATATCAAGGATAGCAGGATGGTCAGCCCATGTCATTGAGGAAAAGTTTGCTGAAGCCGCACCCAAGCCTGCCCTCTATCGCCCAAAGGCCGTATACGTCGGGAAATACTGTGGTCCAATGGGATGTGAGTATACTCCCATCTCAAACAGGAGCAAGTAAGAACCAGACATCGACATACTCCAACCGTCTTTGTCTCCTCTCCAGAAATGACAGAACGAAGCCTGAGGACGATCTTAATGAACCTTCAGAAGAAGGCTAAAAAATCCAGACGCCGATATGACAGTTCTTAATCTCATATAGAGACCCGATTGCCTCCTCTTAGAATACGCTACCTTCTCCGTTCTTAATGTTTATTTTATCACTAAACTTAATTTCATACCAGTTTCGTACATCCGAAAAGATGGCAGAACTATAATATTCCACGATTCAACAAGGTTAGATGCTATCCTAACACTATTACTATTGGTTGATCTTATCCATCAACCACTCCTTTGCTCTCCTCTCAACCATGTGCTTTCTGAGTATTATCATTGCCATCTCGTAAAATGTCAAACCATTCCTTTGTGATTGCAAGTCGATCCATTTCAGCCCTTCTGCTAGCTCAGAATCGCTTTCAGACATCACCACAAGATCGTCTATCATCTCCACGAACTGGTCGTCAACACTATCTTTGCTCCCCAGCATTTCTACAGGAAGCTGTATTGCATTTGCGATTTTAGATAGTGATTCAAGCAGTATTGACACTTTGAATTTATTAAATTGACAAAGATATAGCAAATTCTAGTGAAAATAGGTGTTTCAGCATTCAAAGACTTAAAATACATCCTGCAATTGATTTTATTGTAAAATGAATAAAACATATCTTCTCTTATTGGTTGAGGAGGATTTGTAATTGAAGATAAAATTTGGCTTTACGCAGGGGCTAAATGTTGCTCGCCTTGGACTTGATGAACAGCAAATAATGACTGCTGCGCAAATGGCAGATAGACTAGGCTATGACTCCATCTGGGCAATGGATCATTCCAATGTGCCTCAGTGGAAGAATGCAGTAGTAAATGATGCATGGCTCTTGCTTGCTGCCCTTGGCGCAGTCACCCGGAATGTGGAGCTTGGGACATGTGTCACAGATGCTATCAGGAGGCACCCATCTGCCATTGCTCTTTCAACAATTACACTTGACAGAATCACACAGGGAAGAGGCATCCTTGGTATCGGAGCTGGCGAGGCCCAAAATGTTGTTGACTTTGGAATCGAATTCAGTAAACCTGTCACAAAATTTAAAGAGCAACTAGAAGTCATTGAACTCCTATTTGACTCTGATCCGGAACATCGAGTGAATTACGATGGTCAATACTACAAATTGATAAATGCTTGCCTCCAGGCAAAGAGCATAAGGCATCCTAGGCCACCGGTTTACATTGCAGCAGGAGCTCCAAAGACACTTCAGTTATGTGCTGAATATGGGGACGGCTGGATCCCAATTGGATACACACCTGAGCTGTTTACTCATCATGCTAACGCTATTAGGGAGCACGCAAAGAAGCATGATCGAGACCTAACCAATTTCCAGTTCGCAAATGATGTTGACATTTACTTCACGGACGATGGCGAGGAAGCCTGGAACAAGATGAAAAATGCAGTCAAGGTGAGCCTATATAAACCCGAGCTGCTCAAGGTGCATGATATACCACAGGACTCTGAATTTGATTTCCGCAGATACTTTACAGAATATACAATGGACAAACCGGAGTTAATGGAGCAGATGAAGCGCGCGGCTCTTAAGATACCAGACAGTGTAGCTCGCAGCGCAATTGGTGTTGGAAAACCTGATGACGTGATTGAAATGTTGGAGCGCTTTATCAAAGCTGGAACAAACCACTTTATCATTAGATTTTGGGGAGAAGGTTACTTTAAGAGTATCGAGATGTTTGGATCTAAGGTTATTCCATATTTTAGGGATGGGAATAAGAAGTGAGAGTTACTTACTTTTCTTTAACTCTGTAAGGATTCATTAATCTTCTTGCTTTCTTCTTTCATGCGTCAATATACATGGAGTTATCCATATGCGTCTCGTTGTTATAACATAGTTTGAAATATTTATTACGAGATGAATTTGCTAATGCTTATGAGACTGCCTGCACAAAAGCAATAATGAAAATTGCATACTACAAAAAGGAGTCAAGCGAGATCGTCTTCTCTTCTTTTAGATTCTTGCCATAGTGACCTACCGGCTGGGCGTCAAACCCTATTCGCAGCAATGCTGCAGCAAATTCTTTGGCAAAGCCGTGAAAAGTATACACCTTTTCAGGTCTGCATTGCTTAACTGCTACTACCAATTCACTGTAATCACAGTGATCAGATAGTGGCATTACATAATCAAGGCCCATCATATACCTGTATCGACTACCTACTGCCCAGCCTGTGAACCCTACAGTCACAGCGCCACACCTGTTCTTCATCTCCCTCAAAAAGGCGCACCTAGAGGACATAAGAGGGGCAACCATTACCCAAGGTCGGTTCTTTGTCAGAAGACCCTGCCCCTCAGCCTGTGAATAAGTCGTACTGCTTTCGAGTTTCACTCCAAGCTCAGAGTAAACAGAGTTTATCTTAGCAACAGAATCATATATTATAGGATTCCAGTGCCCGAAGAGCTTTGTCAAAAGTTGGGCCTTGCCAAGTGTATATCCCATCAATATTACAGGGATACCAAGATCATACATTTCGGCGATTATTTTATTCGTCTTATGTGTTATTTCGGAAATTGGAGGAAAGATATACTCAGGTCGGCCAAATGTTGACTCAATAATTAATGTCTTGGCACGGGGCACTTTTGCTGGCTTCATGAAAGCACGCTCTCTCATTGATATATCCCCAGTATAGTAAACCTCCTCGTCTATCAGAAGACCTCGTGATCCCAAGATATGCCCAGTATCTACAAGTCTAAACCCGTCATACTGTTCGGCAGGGTTACCAATTTTGTAACCCCTGGCCTCCGCAATCAAGGCGGTCTCTTTTGATGCCAGTACTTGACTTTTATTCTTCTTTTTTGCCATGCCACGCTTGTGAAGGTGGTCGATATGAGCATGAGAGACAAACGTGAAATGGCTGTCTACATGGCGGGAGGGGTCAAGCGCTATTACATTATCTTTGTGATGCACCGTTATGCCTGACTGGCCAAGACTAACTTTCGTCTTCATTAGGGCCCTCATGCTTAGAGGATTTGAGTATTTTAAGATTTATCTAAGACAATAAGGAAGAACAGATTTCGGGGTCTGGGCCAATTCCTTATTCACAATATACAAGAAATCATGATGCAATAAAATCGATTATAGTTCGAGATCAAATTATTACGATATTCTTCCCTTCGGTTTTGGGTATTCCACTATATCCATATGTCAGTCTCACCTTCTGAGCAAATAGATCACTAGCCATGTTTAAGAAGAGGCTGGCAGTTAGTTATTAGACAGTTTGATTAACTTAGGGGTGCTTATCTCGGGCAGGGGAAGCAACATGGATGCAATTTTATCTTCAATAAAGTCAGGAACAATAGGAAATGCCAACCCATGTGTTGTGATTTCAAACAAGCCAGAAACCCAGGGGCTCAAGATTGCTTCAGAAAAATACAGGTTGGCTACCGAGGTTATACCACCGAATGGTTTGAAGGGCTGGCACTATGACCAAAAATTAGTTGCTACTTTGCATCAGCATGGCGTCACCCCCCAGTTAGGGCTTGTATGCCTAGCTGGATTTATGAGGATAATCAGTCCGGAGTTTGTAAGGCGTTATAGGATGCGGATCATGAACATCCACCCTGCTCTCCTGCCTGCATTCCCTGGACTTCATGCACAGAAGCAGGCACTTGACTATGGCGTAAAAATTACCGGTTGCACGGTCCATTTTGTCGACGAAGGAATGGACTCTGGCCCAATTATACTTCAGAAGGCTTTACCAGTATTGCAGGGGGATAATGAGGAGAGCTTGTCAGCAAGAATCCTGGAGCAAGAACATGATCTTTACCCTGAAGCTGTAAGGTTGTTCTGCGAAGGAAGGATAAAGATAGAGGGTCGAACGGTTTCGATAGCCTAACTCGTATGTCGATCTACCGCTGCTTGAATGTAGAAAAGCGCTTACTTGCTTCCTTGAGCGCTGCAATTAACGCTTTGTAGTCATCCATAGTACTGACAAGTGCCTCAAGGCCGTACTCTGGCACTTGCTCTTCGAGGGCGTCTTTTTGTTTATGCATTGCATACAAACTAACACCTTATGCCTAAAAATGATTACTATCTTTTCTAAATCCTGCAATTGCTGTTGTAAATATGGTCCCTTTGATAAAGAAAGCAAGATAAGGACTGCCTGAGCCAAAAGCATCTGAGGCAAATTTGGCCATTATTGGCCCAGTCGTCCACCCTATGCCGAATAGGGCATTATATGCACCCAATTTTGAACCGACAAGTTCAAAGGGTGTATTTCTGTCACAATGTTGAGGGAGATCAGGTAAAATATGCTAGTCGAAAGCCAAAATAATGCAATCGATACTGCAAAGGATAGAATTGAGTAGGACAGAAAAGAGATAATCATACCCGCTGCTGTAGCTGACACACAGCTAGTGCTAGTGCAAGCTCATTGTATCTAGATACCCTTGCCACGAGCAATAGAAGAGTAGCAAATCGCGATGCACAAAAAAGAAGAATATCATCTCAATGTCTTCAGTTGTAAATGATGCTTTGCGCATATACGCAGGGTAGACTGCAAGCATTACCTCAAACGTGATTGCATAGTATATAGTATAACTCCGCCAAGTCTTGGATGATTAGTGATTTCTCTGAATACTTGGACTGACTTTGCTCGAACCTCTTGAGCTTTTCGAACATCAGACCAGCCGTGGTATCGCAAAAGTACAGAGGGCACAATTGCTACAGTCATAGTTGCTGCAGCAAGCTCGAAGAGGGCATAATAGTCAATACCTCGGAAGATTGCCAGAAGAGAGCATGGGCTACTCCTGCAAGAGTCCTGTATAGCGCAACTTCCAGTGTCGATTGTACACTAAAAAGCACGAGAATTGAAAAAACATTAAGTGTGATGCCAGCGTGGAGAACATAAGACTTGTTGAGCCT
>DATCWI010000073.1:0-37647 GCA_036566425.1 Nitrososphaera sp. | reverse complement strand
CAACACCCCTTTTTGGGTCAAATTGATAGCCATCTCCTACAAATTTGAGTTTTTGTTCTGGATAGCGCAGTGTAAAGCGCTTGATAACAAGGTGCTTTGAGCCAGATTCAATTGATTTAATGAAGCCGCTAGCAGTCGATGAATGTGACGATGACATTGTATCCTTTTTCCTACAGTATCTTCTGCGTTAAGCCATATAGATGTGCTGAGGCAGGTTGCCAACGTTCTGAAAATGTGACTAGTTGAATACTAGGTTTTATTATTATGTATGAAGAAATTAGACGGCGGTCATTTGGAGCTTGACTAAGGATTCGAGGCGGGCTATAAATAGGCCGTCATTTCATGTGTGAATATACCTTTAAACATATATCAATTTGGCTCAAGTTGTTCAGTGAAGTACACTACGAATTTCCTTTGTGCAAATCTTAGATGTCTAAACGTTAAACACTCTTTGCGTTACTTCCATGGGAGAATTGAGCATCAATTATAGTTGCATTATCTATCTAAAAAGAAAATGAATTTCGTCTATGAGTAATTTTCTTCACTGAAACCTAAATTTAGATAAACACGAGCTCATTTTTCATGAGATAACCTCCTCTCTTCTTCGCCACATCAACAAGTATAGAGTTGGACTTCAAATAGGTATATAAGTAAAAACGATCAAGAGTTGGTTCTTACATGAGCAAATCTTCTATTGCATCAAATTCAAGGTGTTATAGAGAGAGTTCAAAAAAATAGTGATGTCGATTATTGTGCATGCAATACTAAGGAATCTTTGATTATTGAAATTTTATTTTGATGTTTCCATGCGACAGTATATGTATCCCGAAACCCCCATTGATTATGCCTCAAGCAAGATCATATCAGGTGTAAGAGACCTCCGTGAAGGACTTGATCCAGATGTTCTCGCATACTGGTACAAGCGCGTTGAGGATAGATCAAGAGAGGTTGTCCCAAAACATCTTAAAGACAAGGTTCACTTTGAGCAAGACAGGATACTGTGGATGAAATTCAAGTTAGATGTCTCAAAGAGAGCAGTTCCATATGTGATGCAGATCATCCAAGAATACATACCAATGATGCCGTACTCCACTGCACTCTATTTCACGAAAGTGCAAGAGATACTGACTGATGAGATGAACAAAGAGCTGCGCTAATCAAGAATTGTTATTCCCGTTATCGACCCAATATAGCTACTAGACTTTATCTTTATCTTTCCCCCCAAAAGATCCGTCAGGAAAGACTTGAGTCTCATTACTGTCTGTTCATCCTTGAGCAACACAGCATGGGAGGATCTATCCTTTAATTGTATGACGATCTCATTTCCAACCACTGCTTCAACACCTGAAACCCAAACGGTGTTGTCCTTCTGCACCGATACGAGGCTTGCCAGTTTTTCCGCCTCGTATCGATCATCGCATCCAAATTCCAGAGTCTTCATGTCTCAAACGGCTTTTCGTCATACATGAATCCGTCGACGATATTCTTAGCTTGTTCTCTCCTTTTCTTGAACTCCACGATAAAAGGCTTAGCTCCCTTGGACAGGTCTGATTTGCACTCGCCACATAAAAGGTTGCCACTCTTACATCTTAGCATGCGCTCGTCTGATTGCTTCTCAGTATCGAAAAAGTAGCGTAGGTACCAAAAAACGGGGCATCCAAGGGCATTGGCTCCAAGCTGTCTCTGTAGTGCGACAGTAGCTTGACCACCAGTATAAGCCGCAGACACTTTTTTGTCGACTACTTCTGGATCATCTGTTGTAAATATAGCGGTCTCAGGCTTTGACGACGACATCTTGCCGAGCATGCCCAGACCGGGAACGAATTTGCTGTGTATCTGGGCAGGTTTGTAATAGTTCATCTTTTCGGCAATGTCTCTTGTCATGCGCCAATATGGGTCTTGGTCAATTGCTGCAGGAATCAATACAGGTACATTCTTGCCTTCGATGACAGAAGGAAGGAAGCAAGGAGCAGCCTGTAGGGGTGGAAATCCTATCATCCCTATATTTGTGGAATTAGAGAATCCGAATACTGCTCGTGCCGTTGAAAATGTGATGCGTTTTGCAACTTCTATGGCAATCGGATAAAGATGCTGGATATGCCTTGTATTCACAATTATCTTGGTCCTTTTTGGATCGAATCCAACTGCAATGATATCTAGGATATTTTCATAAGTATATCGCTCAAGCTCCTTCATTGTTCTGTCCTGACCGTAGAGAAACTTTTCGTCATCTGTTATTTGGAATAACAATTTTGACCCAAACTTGTCCTGCAAGTATTTTGTAAATATCCATGGCATCAGATGCCCCATGTGAACCATGCCTGAGGGCCCTCTTCCAGTGTAAAGGTAAAAGCTCTCTCCCTTCATCTTCTTATCTAGTAGCCAGTCTAGGCCACGATGGGAGAAAAAGTAACCTGATTTTAAGAGTGGATGTACTTCGCCTGTCATGCTCTTTATCTTCTCCAATAGCTCATGCGTTATGGGCTGTGTTCCAAACTTTACGATCAGCTTCGGATAGTCGATATCGCCTTCAACTTCCCAAGGTGTGACCTTAAAGTCTATGCTTGTGTTTGAATGAGTCTGATCATATTCGTCGTCGAATGAATTCATCCTGGCACAAGCATCATTGCTTTAAACGTTTAAAAAGTCTTACACTCTCACAACCATGACTAATGACCTCAACTCAGGCCTTACACCCAATCGAGCAATCTATACTCATCTCGTTGTCCAATAATGACCATGTACTGGTCGACTCCCTTGTTACCAGCACCGGCCTGTCAATTGACCAAATTAGAAGAGGCATAGAGTGGCTAAAATTTAAGAGGCTCATCATGGTAGAACAAATATCAACACAGAGAGTGTTCATCACTTCCACTGGCGTCGAGGCTGCGAAAAATGGGCTACCTGAAAGAAGGCTGGTAAATTCTCTTAAAGACGGGAATGTCACGCTTGCGCAAGTGCTTGCGAGCGGTGCGGTAAAAAATGAGGAGATAAATGCTGCTATTGCAGGAGCTAGACGTAACCAATGGATTCAATTGATCGAAGGAAAGATGATACCCACACCATATGCTGCCAAGCAGTCGTTCGAAGAGAGCTTTCTCGAAAACTTAAGAGAGGGAATAGAGGTTTCAAAACTTACAGAAGAGGAAAAGCATGGACTTGAGCAATTAAAGAAGCGCCCTAATTTCATAGAGATCAAGGAAGAAAAAGAATCACGAATTTCACTAACGGATGCAGCGAGACAGATTATCCCTTCTCTAAACCAGGAGAACCTAGAGCGCCGTCTTACAACAGAACTTATTTCCTCAGGAAAATGGAAGGACACGAAATTTGGTGCCCTCGATGTAGAAGCTTCTACATCAATTATTTATCCAGGAAGGCCGCACCCTTTGATTGATATTATTGAAGAGGTCAAAGAGATCTTTATTGGTCTAGGATTCTCAGAGATTGAAGGGCCTATAATTCAATCTGGCTTTTGGAACTTTGATGCGTTATTCACTCCGCAGGATCATCCTGCAAGAGAGATGCAAGACACATTCTACATATCAGCTGAGGGACAACCAATCCCTGCAAGCAAAGATCAGATTTTAAAAGTTTCTCGAGTCCACAAGCAAAGGTGGAATCATCTTTGGGACACCCAAGAAGGCCAGCGGTTAGTCCTCCGTACTCACACTACCCCTATAACTGTCCAACATCTTGCAAAGTTAAAGTCAGATGTTGGCAGGTTCTTCTCAGTGGGCAAGGTTTTTAGAAATGAAAAAGTATCATACAAACACCTAGTTGAATTTCACCAGGTAGAGGGAGTTGCAACTGCACCAAAAGCGTCCCTCCGTGAACTAATGGGGCTGCAAAAAGAATTCTATTCCAAGATGGGCATCAAGCGTATCAAGTTTTGGCCCACTTTTTTTCCATACACAGAGCCGTCATTACAGAGTATGGTTTATAATGAAAAGTTGGAAAAGTGGGTCGAGCTGTTTGGCATGGGTATATTGCGGCCGGAGGTCACAGTGCCACTTGATATCAAAACTCCAGTGCTTGCGTGGGGCGGGGGCCTCGAAAGAATCGCCATGCTGCGTTTTGGACTGAATGACGTACGCGAATTATATGGAAACAAACTTTCATGGCTCAGGAGCGTGCCAAGGTGCCAGTTGTAAGCATCAAATTTGAGCGCCTGAGAAAGCTCCTTCCAGATATTCCAGTCGATACGGCTCTTGATACTTTGCCCTTTGTAGGACTTGACATCGAAGATATTGATCAAGACATCATCAGGGTTGAATACAACCCAAACAGACCAGACTTATCATCTGATTACGGAGTAGCAAGAGCATTGCGCGGTTTGCTTGAAATCGAGACAGGATTGCCCAAATTAAAGCTAAGTGGTAAAAGTGGTGTTGCTGTAAGGATTGTCGACGGTAGAGTTAGAAAGATAAGACCGTATGTCATGGCATTAGTAGCAGCAAATGGAACACTAGACAATGAGACACTAAAGCAGTTAATTTCAGCACAAGAGGATCTTCACAATGGCATCGGCAGAAAGCGCAGGAAAGCATCTATTGGCATCCATAACTTCGATGTCATCAGGTTTCCTCTCAGCTATAAAACAGTAAGCGGAGATTATGCATTTAGACCCCTCGATGAAACTTCAGAGTTCCAAATTGAGAGTATACTCAAAGATTTGGATATTGGGAAGCAATATGGTCATATCCTCTCAAGATTTGAAAGATATCCTGTTATAGTGGATAGCGTTGGCACAGTGCTTTCATTGCCACCCATCATAAATGGTGATGCAACAAAGGTTAGCGAGAAGTGTCATAACCTGTTTGTAGAGGTGACGGCAACTGACCAAGGGGCTGCAGAAGATGTCCTCGCTATTCTCTCAATCACACTGTATGATGCAGGATTTGAAATAAGAAGTGTAAATATAGAGTCAGGCAAAAAAAAGATAGAAACTCCTCAGCTGAAGCCAAAAGTAATTGCGGCAGATATCAGCTACGTTAACGATGTCCTTGGTCTAATGCTAGATGCCAAACAGATGATCACCTGCCTGAAGAAAAGCAGGCTTGACGCAAAAGCATCTAAGAGAAAAATATTATCTACTATTCCCCGTTATCGAATAGATATCAGCGATCCGATAGACATTTCGGAGGAAGTAGCAATAGGATACGGTGTTTATAACTTCGAACCAAAATTCCCGAACTCACCAACTGCTGGAAAGAGGGACTATCTTTCCACCTATTTTAACGCAGTAAGAGAGACCATGATTGGCTTGAGCATGATTGAAACGCTCAACTTTTCGCTAACTAGCAGAGGAGTGCAGTACGCTTCATTTGGTATTCCTGGGACGGATCTGCTTTCTGTAGAGAGCTCTAAGAGTATAGAGCATGAAATTCTACGTGACTCGCTTATTCCATTGCTCCTTCAGTCCCTTTCTAACAACATTCATGAGCAATACCCACAAAGATTGTTTGAGATCGGCAAGACCTTTCATAGAGCAACTGCCATAGTAGAAGAGAAATGGAGCATCGGTGCAGTCATAGCACATGCAGACGCAGGCTATACGGAGATAAAATCATCGTTGCAGGCACTATTGAGGTCTTGTTTTGGCAAAGAGGCAACCACAAAACCATCCACAAATCATATGTTCATGGATGGCAGGTGTGCCGAAGTAATTTTTGATGGTAGATCTGTAGGAGTGCTCGGAGAGATTATTCCCTATGCACTTGAAAACTTCAAATTAAGGATGCCTGTCTCAGCGTTTGAGATAGACCTTCTTGCCATCATAAAAAACAAATAGCACTACGTGAATGATAATGTGCCCCGTTAAAGAGCACGCAGAGGACACAGCTTTTGGCTAACCAATGACAGCGTGTGAGTCAGAGGCGGGGCACATATGATTTTTATAACCAATACATCACCAGAGCCAACTATGTCACAGAAAGATGGCGAAAAGCCGACAGAAGACAAAAGACCGAAAGCGATTGCATTGTTGTCTGGCGGCCTTGACAGCAGTTTAGCTGTAAGGATAATGCTGGAGCAGGGCATTGATGTCGAAGCGGTTGCTGTGAAGACTCCTTTCTGCGACTTTGACTGTGGCAAGGGTTGTGGTCAACGAGTCAAAGAGGTTGCTGACGAACTTGGCATCAAGCTAAAGACTGTGTACTTTGGCGAAGAATACCTGCGGATGCTCAAGAATCCTAAATATGGATATGGCTCTGGTATGAATCCTTGCATAGATTGTAGAGGCATGATGTACAATGCAGCCAAAGAACACATGAAAAAGACAAACGCAGATTTTGTAATAACGGGTGAGGTGTTGTTTCAGCGCCCTATGAGCCAAAACAATCGTGCTCTCCACATCATCGAAAAGGAGACTGGCATGGAGTCCAAGATTTTACGCCCATTATCAGCAAAACATCTTTCACCAACGGATGCAGAAAAGAAGGGGTTAGTAAACCGCGAGAATATGAGCGATATCAAAGGCAGATCAAGGAAAGGACAGCTGGCTTTAGCAAAGCATTTTGCCATCTCCGAACCGCCTAATGCAGCAGGGGGTTGTCTGCTGACAGATCCTTGCTTTTCCAAGCGTGTGAAGGATATTATCGATCACTCAAATGATGTCCCAACTCTTAACGATGTTGAGCTTTTGAAAGTTGGCAGACATTTCCGAATTACTGACGATGCTAAATTTGTAGTTGGGAGGAATAAGGAGGAAAATGATGTCATAAAGGCACTAGCAACTGACAGCGATTTCATTATAGAAGTCAAAGATTACGTTGGCCCAACATGCGTACTTCGCTGCAAAAACTATGACAATTCTTTGTTGATGACATGTGCCGCAATA
Organism: Nitrososphaera sp.; assembly: GCA_036566425.1. Classification (GTDB taxonomy): domain Archaea; phylum Thermoproteota; class Nitrososphaeria; order Nitrososphaerales; family Nitrososphaeraceae; genus Nitrososphaera. The sequence goes on along the minus strand of DATCWI010000073.1, from coordinate 30,806 downwards.
GCTGCACGTTACTCTGATGCCCCAAAGCATGAGGCAATAAAGGTCTCAATAACCTTTAAGGATCACAGTAATGAACTGACAGTAACGCCAGCAGACATTGGAACAATAGAGATGCTACGCATATGAAGAAAAAAATTTGTCTTGGTCAAAAGCGGGATTGGATTGTGATTTAATACGTTTGATCTAAAATCAACTATTCAGTTAACTAGAATTGACCACCATGACTATTGATGTGATTTTACAAGCTCACCTGCGTTTCGCAGAAGATGGAGACTAAATGCAGACCCAGAAGACACCGGTTTACTTGAAGGCGATTTCGCTTCGCGATATATCAGATATCTCAGCGGTAAAGGAAGATATCAAAAAGCATATGATTCTAATTATCAGGGTTACTCCGCTAGCACAAAAGGATTTGGAGGAACTGCGGAAGGTTGTTGAGGACCTTTATTCCTATACACAGTCAGCTGGAGGCGATATTGCAAGACTCGGAGAAGAGCGCATTGTAATTACTCCTCCAGGTGTTAAAATCTGGCGTGGCATATACGATCTAAAGTAGTTTTATGGCCTCTTGTACCAAAGGGTGCTGTGTCTGTATTCTAAATTGCTTGTTTATCATACTTGCTAGGTTCTGTGCCTTTTGTCGCTCACCGTGATTTACAAGGATTCGCCTAAGCTTAGGACGAAGGCGTAAAACGTATGCCATGAGCTGATTATAGTCACTGTGGCTACCAAGCCCATCGATTCTTTTGACTTGGCACTGAATGTCAAGTGTTTGGCCTTGGACTTCGATTTGTTTGGCACCATCCAATAATGCTCTGCCGGGAGTATCTAGTGATTGATAGGATAGAATGACAATTGCGCTCTTTGGATCACTCGCTATCTGCTTAAGATACCCTACAGATGGACCTCCGATGAGCATGGATGAGGGAGCAAGTACAACTGTAGGTTCACTAGGCTTAAGAGTATTGGATTCTACTATTGAAAATTCTGAACCAAATTGGTTCATCTCAGACTCTAGCACACATTTGCCGAGATCTTTTGAGAGAAACTCGGGGTAAGTCTCATACACAACTGTTGCCTCTGAGATTATCTTTTCCACAAAGACGCTCGCCTGAAATCTGCCAGCTTTTCTAAGCCTGTCAAGTAGGATAATCAGATCCTGAGAAATGCCTACTGCTGGCACTGGCAACAAAATGTGACCGCCTACCGCAACTGTCCTTTCAATTGTAGCTGCGATATCATTCTCCGCCTGCTCTCGAGGGCACATTATGTCTTCCTTCCCACCGTATGTACTTTCAATTATCATAGTCTCAACACGTGGAAAGTTCCAGCTGGCATTTTCCAATGTCAATGTCTTGCCAAACTTCATATCGCTTGTGTATACCAGGTTGTGCTCGCCATTGCCAATATTCAGATGAATTGAAGTAGATCCTATGATGTGTCCCGAGTTTGAGAGCACGAGCTTCACATCTGGTGAAATATCGGTTACTATACCGTGCATGAGTGTTATAGTGCGTGCCACTGCACTATTGATGTCCTGCTCAGAGTATAACGCATCTTTCCCTGAATGCTTAAGATAGTCGCGTTGAAGTATACTCATGAGCAATAGGGTGGGTTCGGTGCAATATACTGGACCTCTATATCCGTATTTGAATAGAGCAGGCAAAAATCCAGTATGATCAAGGTGCGCATGGCTGAGTACGACTGCATCTATATCTTCCATACTTATGCCTGCAATGTCAAATCGGGGTATTGCCGCCAGTGAGTCCTTAGCAGACAAGTTGAGTCCACAGTCGAGAATAATTTTGCTTTCACGTGTCTCAAGAAGCATACACGACCTGCCTATCTCTGCAAATCCTCCTAACGTAAGAAGACTCGCTTCGGCCTGCTGAGTCAATCTCGACCGAAAAATCTTATCCCCGACTTCTCGGTAGAATTTTGTACGCTGACTCACAGTTTCACTCAATAAATTATAAAGTGTTTCAATTGGCAACATATTTTGAGGAGCTTTTCTGATCTTGACTCTCCAACCTATCTTTTCTGAAAGATATAGATCCTCGCCGTCATGTAAAAAAGTATTCGGCTTCCTAGCAAAGATTACTGCCTCGCCTAGGGCGGCATCAAAAAATGTGCTTACCAAACCAGCATCTCTAGGAACAGACTCTGCAATAATCTTACGCGCTTCATCCTGAGAACGACGCAGTGATTCATCTGTTCGGATTACTATGCGCTTCTTTATGCTATTAACCATGTTTAAGACAAGCTGATTGTTGTGAAGTAGATAACTTGGGTTCCTAGAATAAAGCGCAATGCAAGGACCCTCGTATTCAATTTTTGTCAGGCTAGCCTCCTGAGGTAGACTTTGCAGTATTACTGCCATAATATTTTGGCTAGCAGGTTCATGAGTAGAGGGCGGTTTACGTTGCATGAATGTAATTCCTAGATGACCCTCAAAGGAATGTCTCCGTCAAGAGTTATTGATATGAATAGATGGATGCCAGGTATTAAATATTTGGAGTGTTGTCACAAGCTAAGGGAAAGAAATACCGTGAAGGTGTAAGTTGCAATCGGATTCAGTTTAGACATGAAGCTGCTGCCAGGTCATATGCTAGTTAGCCACGTTATCGCATATATCCTACTGATCAGATGTGGAGTAGCGGGTTAGGACTATACACCAATTCTGGAACTTGGAAAAGTAAAGCATATTCAAACTGTTCAAATCCGCTGCTTAGGTAAAGAGAGCACTATATAGGTAAATAACAGCGAACTGGCGTCCTAAACTGGAAGTTATTCAGGCTATTGTTTTTATCTGCGTGATATAGATGACCAGAATGATAAATGCGAGAAAGGTAGCGCACACAACAGGAAAAAAGAAAATACTATGCTAGAGCGCCTTAATTGGCTTAACTCAAGGTTCTGAGGTCGCAAAAACCTCAAATGTGAATTCGCTAACAAAGGTACGACATAGAGAGGTGGAAGGTTAATTAAATGCAGCGTGCAGGTTTTTTCTAATTGAGTTCTCCGCCAACCCACCTCATGGAGTTGCCGAGAAAGATACTGATAGGCGACGGTGTTGTTTCTCAGGTTGGGATGCTTATTCGAAGCCTTAATCAAGCCGCAGGCGAGGTTGCGGTTGTTACTGGCCGAACAGTCAGATCAAAAGCAGGCGATGAATTAGACTTATCCCTTCAAAAGATGTCTCTGAACCGGTCAGTGCACTTAGTAAGTCAGGCATCAATGGATATTGTTAGTGTACTCCTTGGTAAGATGGCAAACACGTTGCCTGATTTTGTAATCGGTTTCGGTGGGGGACGATCTGTCGATATTGCCAAAATGACAGCCTTCAGGATAGGGAAACCATTCTTAAGTGTGCCAACATCAGCATCCCACGATGGGATCTCAAGTCCGTTTGTTTCTATAAGAGGTACCAACAAGCCACATTCCATAAGAGCAAGCACGCCCATTGGTGTAGTCGCTGACACCCGACTTATGTTAGAGGCGCCATCTCGACTTCTGGCAGGGGGGTGCGGGGATTTGGTTGCAAAAATAACTGCAGTTAAGGACTGGGAGCTTGCCAGGGATGATATCGGAGAGTACTTTGGCAGTTATGCGGCCAATCTTGCCTATATGAGTGCTAAAATAATAGTTGAGGAGTCAGAGAAACTAAGAGGCAAGAACCAATTCAGCATTCGTACAGTTGTAGAAGCTCTCATAAGTGCTGGTGTTGCTGCTTGTATTGCGGGCAGTAGCAGGCCATGCTCGGGAGCTGAGCATCTCTTCAGCCATGCGGTGGAATACGTTGCGGGTCCAAACTTCGGGCTCCATGGAGAGCGGGTCGGTATAGGCACAATAATGATGGCAAAGCTGCACGGTCTTGACTGGCTAAAGATAGTACAAACACTGGAAAATATTGGTGCTCCCACTAAGGCACAGCAGATAAAGTTGGCCGAAGAATATGTAGTGAGGGCATTGATAGCAGCCCAATCCCTCCGTCCCGATAGATATACAATCCTAAGCAAGGTTAGGCTGGACAAAAAATCTGCCTTTGAGCTTGCAAAGTCCGTCGGCGTGATTTAGTAGTCCTCCTCCTACCTCAAAAAAGTCGGTTCGGATGCACAAGCAGAGCGGTTCATCCTATGTTAAAACTAGAGTGAAAATGGTATGGCGATAAGCCTCACATTAGTAGACGAGTACTTTGAACTATGTTATTTTCAAGCTTGATGTTTCAGGCTTATGAGAGGTGGGGAGGGGATTCGAACCCCTATAAATTCGCTAACCGCTGGTGCCGTCTGCAGGCGAACGCATGGCCGCTCTGCCACCCCACCGTAATTGCTAGTTCTTTTCTAACTCATAATTTAAAGCATTAGCATGTGAACGTGCTGCAATCTTCGCCACTCTAATTGGCTCAGGAATAGCGCCCTGTCTTGTGAAAGAATTAAGTATAGCAAGGGCTCTCCCCTGATTCACAGACCAGCACCGTACGAAAAGATTCTTGCCGGTTTTCAGGGTCACTTTCTCACGCCCTCCTAGCTTTTGGTATTGTGCGAGTTTGTCCTCCCAATTATCAAAGTGGCTTTTGATGACATCTTCAAGCCCCTTTGAATCTTCAAACGTGATTGCAATCACAGGGAGACCTGTTTCTCCAGCTACTTGGCTGCCATCTATAATATTGTACATGCTGATCACAAGTCCATCTAACATGATGCAATTGATGTCCTCTCTTGCGAGCATAGTGTACATTGAAATTATACTTTGGGTCGCATCATCCCCCCCTATTGTGGCGGTTTGATATGTCATACCGTCGATTATGAGATCTCGTCGCATAACTACTCCTGCAAGAATCGATTTCTTGCTGAATTTTTTGAAAGTCTCAGCTATGCCTAGTACCCTAATTCCTTTTTTTTCTGAATGAACATTGCGTGAAATAATAGATGAATTTGGGATAGTTTTGATATAAGTTTTATTGTATTGGTCCTTCCATGCATAGTAATTTCATTTGCTAACGAAGTGGACTGTCATCTCATCGAATCAATACGCTCGCTGATGTATCTTCCACTTGTGATTGTTGATTAGCGTTCTGCGTATCTCAAGTTTTTAGCCGCTCATTCAAGAGGCTCGTAAATATGTCAAATGCCTGCAAACCACAAAAAAGTGGCTACAGCAGAGATGCAGCTATAACCATGAATTTCTGCCAACCTCTGAATTAATTGTTTATGCTAGTAAGCTCATTTGCAGCGGGGCGTCCGAAGCTTTAATCACTATTAATTTGGCGATTGTTAAACTACAAGTTAAAAAAAAATTTACTTTGTAGACCTCAAATCTACAGCGGGAGATCCATAAAAACTATAAATATCCAGTAAGAACTAAATCAGGCTAAGCCTAGAGCTAAACAGCCTTAGTTTCATATTTTTAGGAACTTACATAATCAGTTGAACCAGAATTCATTGCTTTGTCATGTAGATCAAATAGCGTGAAGGCAAAGCGTGAACCTTCGAACTCTTCCGTCCCAAGCCGTTCCCACTTTACTTTATATTCTCGGGTCACCTGCTTACCTATTATCTTGATATTTTTTGGGAGGTCTTCCCATAACTTTTCTACTTTTTCAGAGTTCTTGGTCATTAAGAGCGACCTTCGTCTCCTCATAAGATATTTGACCGCAACGTTTCTATGCACTTGGCCTTCCACGCCTATTTTCTCCTTCCCCGTATCTATCGTAAACTGACGTTTAGGCAATACAATTCTCGTACGTTTGTGTATAGAAAAGCTTTATGGCAAAAGAGTAGAGGCTCCCAACAGGGAAGCTTTATTTCTTGGCCTGAATTAAGATCACTGGATGAGACATTCGGTATTGCCTTTTAATGGTTGTCGTTAACAGAAGCATCCTTTGAGTGCCAAGCTTGCTTTCTCTTTAGATATAACCATATGCACTTCGACTTATTGGTTCTCAGGTCTAAGGCTTTCAGAGAGTAAATGTGTTATAATAATCATAATATCTTTAACCAAGAGAATTTAATAACTAATTGTTTGCCTTATTTGCGGTCCAATGGAAAACCAAGATCTGCACGGCGAGCGAGAAAGCCCCTGCAGGACAATTGGCATAAGACGCCAATTGGTAAGTGGCTAAGATGCACATATAAGAAATGTGGTTTTGAATGGCAATATTTCGGGGGCAGAAACTGGGCTGAGTGTCCAGCATGTCACTCCACAATGAAGGTTGCAATTGCAAAGAGAAACTACCGGCTAGCTGACAAAGAATAAATTTTCTTCGTGCGCTAGCAAAAGATTAACTGTATTTCTGTCCTTATCATGTATAACCAGGATGCTCTTTTCGATCCCATGCTTTTTTGCTAGAGCCTGCAAGTGAAAATTTAAAGTATACAAATCCTTAAAAGACTCTGTTTCGAGTGATACTAGGTTTTCATCATAGATGCTTAGCCTCAGATTATCTGATGATTTCTCTACTAGAGTAATATACATAAGATGTCAGCGTTCCTATCAGATTTTAAATGCTGCACTGTATTCACTAAAACTGCCAGAGTGGAAATTATTATTATTATTATTCTTGCCCCCTGAGCGCAAACTGCATTTCAGGCATATTTGTCACCCCCTGGATTTGCACCTCATGCTGGCCATTTGGAACGAAAAAGTCGATATAAAATGTCTTGCCGTCAGCTCTAATCGCAGGTTCATGCAAGTCGCCATCCAACAGCACTCGCACATTATGATCAAGGGACTCTTGTGATATCATAAGGCTCACAGATCCGCCTGCTGGAGCATAAGGCCTTATTCCAAAAGCTATACTATCGGTTTCATTTTCATATCGTATTCCGCTTACCAGAGCGGCGGCCTTTAGATTATAAGCGATAAACTTGCCTTCGCCGGTATCTATTGTTGTTATTGGAGCATCGACGTCAAGGCCCGCGCAGCTGTAATAGTACACATTTGATTTTATTGCAGCGTCAGGAAAAGCTACAAATGGTCTCTCCTCATTTGCTTTCAGAACAGGTATCACGTTACTTCTTACGCTATCAAGCTGGGTCGCATTCTCGCTGCGTACTGAGGCAAAAACGCTGAGATTGTGGATGTCAAAGGGAGCGTTATTTTTGACTGTTCCCACAAAAGCCCTTTCATCTCCAATAGCCATACTAGTATAATTAAGTATTATCATATCTGTAACATGTGTTGCTTCAACTTCCTTAACATCTGCTATGAATGGAAGGCCTGCGGTTCCCGATTCAACTACGAATTTGAAAGGCGAGTCGTTCAGCGGCCATACGATACGGCCATACGTGGGCTCATGCTCGAGCCTAATTCCGTTTCGATCCACCACTTCTAACCCTATCGTTGCCTTAACTGGTAAGTTCCCAGTATTCCTGATTGTTCCTACGACGTTTAGTTTACCCTCAGAGTCAACAAAGGATGAATTTGCAATTATCTTTACGGAGTCATCAGTAGAATATGAACTAGTGCTAAACGAAAATATGATAACAAGCGCCATTGCTGGCATAGCTAACATATGCATGCTATACGACACGATAGGCGATCTGTAGATGGACAAGCCTATTAGCGTTTGGACGACACTGGCTCTTGCCAGAAAGCCAAAATTTGTACATTGGTATAATGTAATTAAACAAGCCTGATTTTAATTGTCAGCTCTAAATGAACTTCCACAATTTTGTCATTCCCTAGCCACCGGCATTTTCTCCACTTAACGCTATGCGCTCTTGGTATACGTCTATTAATTGGTTTATTACGTCCTCGAAGCTAAGGTTACGCTTTTCTAGATGCACCATTTCGTTCATAGTTGATGTTAATCTTCTGTATGTTTGCTCGTCGATACTCAGCGTTTTCAATATCTTGCTGCGTCTGTTGCGGATATTTATTGCTTCAAATCATAAAGAGGAATTAACACTTTCCTAAATGTAGTTAGAGAGGAGATGACCACATATATATCCCTGCCATGAACCTTCAAGCTTTGTTTACTATGATTATGGATTTTTTAATAGCTGCGCCTAATTACGGAGAGCTTGTATTTCAAAGGAGATTGGTAGCCCTCCCTTTTTGATAAATGGACCAAATTAGGCCGATCAAAAGAAGGTAGTATTATCATTCTTGGTAGTTATAGCAACAGCTAGAGATTATTTCATTTTTACCCTATGCAATGTATGCCATAATAGCTAGGTTTGCGTGCAACTGAGAGGATAGGTAGAGGTGTAGAAAGTATGTTCCTCTAGGGTTTAATTTTTGTAGCACAATAATATCATATTATACTGTATGAAACGATATATGTTGCATCTACAGAATACATTGACGTACTCTCCGAAGGAAGCTACTCTGCTCCTCCATAGGGCAAGGGAACTTGTCGAACCTGACGCGAGCATTAGAGATGCTCGTGTTTCAAAGAAATACATCGAATTTGACATCAGCATACCGGTGGGCAAGGATCTAGGACCAATACTAGCAAGGATTGAAGTCATTGCTCCATTAGCCAACTATGAGGAAATTATCGAGCGTCACCTGGAAAAGGACAAAGCCATTATGCGCGCAAGAGAGCTATTCAACGATGAAAGGTATTGGGAAGCTCATGAAGTTCTTGAGTATGTGTGGAAAAACACAACTGGAACCGAAAAGGAAATCCTAAACGGAATCATACTCATAGCTGCCGCATTCGTACATGATGAAAAAGATGAGCAGGATATTTGTGTCTCTATATTGCATAGGGCTAAAAGAAAGCTTGACCGAACAAGCGATAATTATTATGGAATTGACATGACCAAGATCGTAGAAGCGCTTTCAGAAATTAACAATACAGGCCGTGTACGTAGATTCACAATCTAAAAACCTGGACTACGATATCACAGATACATAAGTCCTAAGCGTCAGAAATAGGTGCCAAAAACTATTCCTTACCTTTTAGATAAGCAGAGGCGAACACGTGCTTGCCTCTTGCTGACCAAAGTCTGCCGAAGTCTATTACTAATAAGTGTACTATGACTTTGATTTTGCACTTTGGAAATGTGAAAAAGTGCATATGAGTGTGTTTGTCCATAGAAAAAATTGATTCGATATAAGGTCATAAAGTATACTAGTCCAAGTAGGTCCTTGCAAAAAATAGTAATGTGATCGTCCCGTACCTCACTACCAAAATCTTGGCAGATTGACTGCTAATCGAAGAACTCGAGTTTCATTGAGAATAGTTATTTAGGATGCCATGTTCTACCTGTCTGAAACATTGACTGAGATATCAGTAGTAACTGGGCCAGGATCATTTGATCTTGCCAACAAGATTGCAAAGAGCCTTCAAGCCGAGCTTGCTGTGGCCAGCATAAGAATATTCTCAGACGGTGAGAGTAGCATTAGACTTGGCAAGGTGCAGAAGAACTGCATTATAGTACAATCAACCCATCCTCCTACTGATAGGCACATAATGCAGCTATTGATGATGGCAAAAAAGTGCATGGACGACGGCGCGCAAGATGCGTGTGCAGTCATTCCCTATCTTGCTTATGCCCGTCAGGATAGGGCCTTTCTTGAGGGAGAGGTAGTGAGCATTGCTCTTGTCGCCAAATTGTTTGAAACAATAGGAATAAAACACATCATCACTGTGGACATACACAGTCAACTTGCGATGTCATATTTTCAAAGCATTCAAAATGTTTCGTCGGTTCGAATGCTTGCAGACTATGCCGCCAATATGAAATTGCGCGATCCCATCGCAGTGTCACCTGATGTGGGTGGAACCAACCGAGCAAAGGAGTTTGCCCGACATCTCAATATAGAATTCATTTCTTTGAAAAAATCACGTCACAGATTCACAGGTGAGGTAACTATAGATGAAAGCATAGATGTGGATATTTCTAAAAGAGATGCAATACTAATAGACGATATAATAAGCAGCGGTGGCAGTGTCATCAAGGCGTCTGAAATTCTTCGCAAGCTGGGAGTAGGCAGAGTATGTGCAATGTGTGCCCATGCACTGTTAATCCAAGACGCAGCTGAAAAAATCAAGTCTGCGGGTGTTAATGATATAATCTCTACAAATTCAGTGCCGGGGGAATATTCGAAGGTCGATCTGAGTTCAGAAATAGTAGCAGCGCTCAATGCTCGCCATTAGCATAAATTTGGTCACCGTTATCATAATCCAGCCAGATGGTCGATATGCAACTCGTTTTTCTTGGTACTTCGTCAGGCGCACCAACTGTTTGGCGTTGTTTGTCTTCAGTTGTTTTAGTTAGAGGAGGTGAGTTATTGCTTTTTGACGCTGGAGAGGGAATGCAACGCAACTTCATCAGAGCTGGGCTGGGAATGAATAGGAAAATGAAAATCTTCATTACACATATGCATGCCGACCATTGCGTAGGTCTACTAGGATTGCTTCAGACAATGGACCTTCAAGGAAGAGAAAAACGTGTCGACATTTATGGCGAGCCGCGAGTTGAAGAATTCCTTCGGGAAAATATGCGCATCATAAATTTCAGGCTTACATTTGATATTACAGTGCGCAGAATAGAGAAAGAGGGAGTGATAGTTAGAGAAAGCGACTACCAAGTTTCATGCTGTGAGGCCCTGCATTCAGTTCCGTCTTTGGCGTACTGTCTGGAGGAGTTTGAGAGACCAGGCTTATTCAATGTGACGGAGGCAAAGAGGCTAGGGATACCCGAAGGAAATCTGTATAGCAAGCTTCAGCATGGAGAAGACATCACTTACCGGGGAAGACTAATAAGAGCAAATCAGATAGTCGGACCGCCCCGAAAGGGTAGGAAGATAGGCATCTCAGGAGATACAAGACCAACAGATAAGCTATCCAGGTTCTTTAGAGAGTGCGATGTACTAGTCTTTGAATCCACTTACAGCAAGGATAAGCTCGAAAAAGCTATTCAGAATGGTCATTCCACCGCAGCCGAAGCTGCGACGGTAGCAAAAAAATCAAAAGTTGATAAACTGATACTTACACATTTTAGCGCACGGTACAATGATACATCCCAGCTAGTCAATGAGGCACGGCACATTCATCATAACGTTGAAGCAGCAGAAGATCTTAAGGTTTTCAAGATTTCATACATGCCAGACCCAGAAGCATTGTAAAGTATATGTCCGGCAGATAAGAGACCTCTATTAACAAATCATCACCTACCTAATCCAATACAATATCTTCATTACAATTTCGTCTCGTCGCGAACGCGACAGAGATACTAGCAATTCAAAGCTCTCAACATTCATTTGTTTATAACGTAAAAGTCGTATACATTTACTGTTTCTGATATTTGTCTTTTCTTAACGCTATATTCTATAGTTGCCCAAACAGCTGGGAACGTTTCGATAAGTCCTAAGACAGGGCACAGAACTAGAGTCTTTAAATGTAGGAGTATTTTTTTAGATCTTGTTATCTTAGAGTACCGCAAGTTCAGAAACAGACCCAGCTGATATGACCCTAGCCATACTAGCGTTGCGAAGGTGAGGATTGCACTAGTTGCAAATTCGACCGGAGGGGCTGTTAACGTTGAAAACAGGATTGAGTAAAAGGCGGCAAGTGGATTGACATGGCTGGGAAGTAACATGACGGCAGAGGTTATCGCTTCTAGCCCATGTAACGATTGCAAGAAAATTGGAGATATGTATGCGTTTATCAGCAGGGCGGTTGATGCTACTCCAGAGGCAAAGCCTAGGAAAAGAGTCACAGATTTGAACATGACTTTATATCTATGCCACTGTGGAAATTTGTCAAGGTTTTGCATTGTTCCTAAGAACCATCTACGTCTCTGGAAGAAATGATCCTTTAGGTTTAAAGGAGGTTGCTCTAGTAATATTCCACCATGCCACCCCATAGATCCATAACCGTACTTTTCGTAAACTTTATATCCAAACATCTGGTCCTCCGCAAGCGTGTGTCCAAATTTCCATCCAATGTCATCTTCAATATCTGATCTAACCAATAGGTTGCTACCATGCATGTGCAGCGGTGGGGGATTTCTCATCTGTGAGACGCAATCATAGCATGCAAACGGCCTTACTGACTCAGCTAGTGCAGTGAGTATGTTTGCTGACTCAAATTTTAAGGGATAAAATATGGGTCCTTCAGATACAACTCCTTTACCTTTGGCAATGAATTTTAGAAGAGCAAGAATCGTCTGTGGTGTCACATAGCTTTCCTCATCCATATGGAATATCCATCGTTTGCTAGTATTCTTTGCAATCCGCCGGCGATGATCGACTGCGTATTGTAGGGCTCGACCTTTTTTTATTGCATTTGTATGGTAGCTTTTCTCTACCACCACAACTTCACACCTTTCCCTTCTAAGGGTCCATCGATCTTGAGGATCGTCGGTTACCACGGTGATGTGATAATTGCAAAAGCTTATCTCTTGTGCCGAATTTATAATTGATCGGATACCGCGCTTGACCACAGATGTCCTAGTAGCAGAGCGGGTTGTTATCTGAAAAATTATAGAGGAATTTTTAAAAAATGGGATGGAGAAGTCTTCCTCGACAAACAGCTTTCTGTTCTTGATGGTCTTCCAAACTGAAATCATCGCAACAGGAACGTAAGAAAGCCAAAAAAACATGGCAATAGCTATAAAAGCATTATCTATCACAACTAGCCAGTAAAGACGGTCGTTTTAATAACGAATGTATTCTAGAATCACTTTACAATGAAATGACATTAGAAATCCTCCGTTTTAAAGGCCATTAGAATATCAAAATGAATAGCGTTATAACAAGTTGACTATTCCGATAATATAGCCCCAGAAATATGAATCTGCGATTTCTAGAAAAACTAGAAATAATAGCGGAACCTAATACGTAGTCACGATGGAACCAGCTGAACAACAAATACATTCCAAAGATAATATGACATTTTGTAAACATTGCGAGAGTGAGACGGTTATATTTGACATGGTTTCGAGCGAATTTGTATGTTCCTCATGCGGCTGTGTAGCAGATGACAGGATTTTTCATGCTGATAATGCAGCTGGTGTCCTCAATTCATCGGAATATGGCGACAGGACAAGGACAGGGATGCCCGAATCACTTGCCGTGCATCATAAGGGGCTGTCAACGCTCATTGGTCTGGATGATACCGACGCAAGAGGAAAGACGCTAGAGCCGGCTCAAAAATTGAAGATGCAAAGGCTACGAACCTGGAACAACAGATCACAGCTCAATGATTCTATTTCAAGAAATCTTGAAAAGGCACTCAAATTTTTGAACAATTTTGGCGACAAATTGTATCTTAGCCAGGCAGTCATGGAAAGTGCAGCTTACATATATCGCAAAGCCGCACTGAAAAAACTAGCGAAGGGTAGGTCAACATTAGGGCTTGTCGGAGCAGCGCTATATGCAGCCTGCAGGGAGACTGCCACTCCAAAGACTGTCGCAGATGTTGCAGCGGTCTGTAACATCTCGAGTAAGGACGTCATGGCCCATTATAAGCTCATCCTGAGGGAATTATCGCTTCAAATGCCAGTGTTGCATGGTCCAGACTACGTCACATTGATAGCAAACAGGCTAGACTTGAGCGAAAGGACGAAACGTGAGGCTCTTCGTATTTACACAAGTGTCCAGCAGAACCGCATTTCGTTGGGCAAGAACCCAAGGGCACTGGCTGGGGCTGTCATATACCTTGCATCTCAGAATTGTAACGAATTCCTCCGACAGGTAGAGATATGTCAAGTGGCGGATATTTCGACTGTTTCACTTCGGAAAAGATGTAAAGAGATCAAGGCTACTCTAGGAATTTAACATGAGCAGAAAGATCCTTTGCGTCCTTAATAGTATCCAGTGTGGCTGAATCTAGCTCAAGATAAGCAGCTGAGGAATTGGGGTAAACGTCCCTACAAGAAAACAGAGTCATTATCATATTCTCATGATCAAGTTTAAAGCCTTGGCATGGCTCATGGCCCCGGATTATCGCCTTCACGCCTGTCGCCTGCAACCAGTTGCGAGTGATACTGGGCCCAAAATATCTTCCAAGACCACGACTTGACATTTCGTGACCTTTATTTTCCGGGATTTGCCTGGGGTCATTCCACAATATCTCTTCAAGCACACTATTTCTTGCCTGGCTTTCATTAGCAAACGCTATTGATTCCCGAAAGTTTGAGGCCGTTCCCACCCGAGTGGGAAGCCCGCCATGCACAAGGAGTAGTTTCTCTTTGACCATCGTTGCAATTGTTAGCTTTTTGAAGACAGATAGTATCCCCACATAGATCTCCTTCCAGCGGTTGCCATACCGCTTTTCTATGTCGTAAGGGAAATTGTGTGGAGAAAAAGGAAATTCTGCAGGGGCCTCATGATTTCCCCTCATGAGTATGACCGAGTCAGGATATTTGCTTTTCAGATAGCTTACCGAATATACTATGCTGATGGAATCGATTCCCCTATCGATATAATCACCAAGAAATACAAGTTTATTCAGCGGCTTCGACAAAAATTTCCTGTAACTTATATTAGACAGAATTTGAAATAGTGACTTGCAATCGCCATGTATGTCACCTATTACTACTAAGTTTTCCAAATCATATATCTCTAAAAGGCCACTAGTGATACGTGCGCCGGCTATGCATTTCATTCGCCTGTTCTCCTCAAGCATATAGTCTGCCTGCCTTATTAGTTGCATAAACTCCGTTGCATCAGCATTTCTTGCAGACTTTACTAGCGGCGACAGAATATTATTTTCCAAGAAGGTAATTTAATATATTATATGTACTACAAGATATCCTTTCTGCATCTCGGGTAGAACCTAGAATCCGTATTGAAATCAGAGTACCAGACGGAAAGCCCCGAACTATCTTGACCCGTAATCCGGTGGATGAGGCAGCTTACGAGGCATAGATTAGAAACGGGAGCATAACATCCTATAGGTGAGAAGGCTGCATTTGCTATTACGATGGTTGAAGGCATACTTAGGAATCTTCTAGGTTCTTGTTGGCTTAGAAAGTATGTTTAACATTAAATCCAATAGGATTTGAGTTTCTGTAGTAAGTTGCCATTAAATGCTGCGGGCTGGAGTAACAGAGGATGGCTGGAGATAATTGAATTCATATTGTTAATGTGCGAAAATGGGGCTAGGAAGACCCATGTAATGTATCGATGTAATCTGAATTCCAAGCAGATAAACCAATATCTTGAATTCCTGCTTGACAGTGGAATGCTCGAGATGATACAGGAACGACCGAATTCAAAACGCTACATATACAAGACTACTGATCTTGGTAAAAAGTTCATTGCTCATTACAAGCAGTTGGCAGGACTCTTTACAAAGGCGCCACCCCCATCGATTGCCTAGTTGAAGGTATCAGCACCGCAGGATTTAGACCAATTAAATATTACTTTGATGTATTAAATACTTCTACTATAATGAATGATAGTGATTATATGAAATGTATGTGTTGTTGTCTCCGCTTAAATGAAGAATCGCAGTCGCTATGAAGTCATCGCTGCAATCTTAAAGTCTGTGAACAAAGAAGAGACTCGCACCAAAATAATGTATAAAGCAATGCTGAGTAATGACCAGTGCAAATTATATTTAGATTCGCTTATCAAAAGCGGCCTTGTTCATGAGGTCAGCAATGGGGAAAAGATATTGTATAGGATAACACCAAAAGGAAGCAGATTTCTATCCTACTATGATCAGATGAAAGAATTACTTCCAGTAGGTATTGAAGAGAATTTGGCAGATGAATACTATCATCTAAGCACTTAGTCAGACTACGGGTTTGAGCGTCAAGTGTGAGCTCCTATCAAATATTAGAGAATACAAATTAGAGGACGGGACAATGGACTGCAAAAATAGCGTATCATTTATCATCATTAGCCGAAGGTGGATAGTTGATATTTCTGAAACAAATTCGAATATATCAGCCTGTGAGCGGGTGAGGAGAGCTATTGAAAGGTCTGCATGAGTCAATATGCTGGATAACTTGTTTGTCAATGTGCCTCTTACGTTTTTTGTTCCAGGGGGATTTTGTAGAGATTCAATCGACATGATGTTAAGAAGAGCCTTGTTGCGGAACTTATGTTTCATCTTGACAAGAGCTCCAACCAGTTGATCGGCGCTTGGATTTTTGCCTGTACCTATGATCTTGAAAAGACTCTTTTTGATTGGAGGAAGAGATGTCTCGAAGAAGCGTAATATTGAAGACGACTGCATCCAACTGACGGGCTGTAACACCACAGGGTTTCCGCTCAAAACGTGATTTGATACAATCCTTTGAAGAAATATTAATGCGATTGTCATGTTAACATGAGAATCCAACTCAAGTAAAACCATGCCTTTTCTTGGAAAGCCGCTGCCAAGTGAAGCATCCAGAACAGGATAGCCAGTCTTGATAGTGTCACGCATTGGAACGTCAAAGAGATCTGCTGCATCTCTTTTGTGTGTCTCAAAATCGATTCGCTGGTATGGTGTAAAACTATGGAATATGCTATTTTCGAGTGTATAGAGATAAGATGGACGATTTATGCGAGTGCCACGTAGCTTTTGAAGAAATATTTGTCTCACTTTTAGGTTATTATAACAACTTTGCCTCAACTCAACTATACCATCTACTAGAAAGTCAAGCGTGGTGTCAGCAGGCTGCTCGCTTATGAATATGAGCTTAGCACCTGCCCTCTCTCTCCATGTCTGAAGTACTCTTTCATTGTTAAGGCGTGCCTCTCTATCCATGAAGGATGCAATCGCCTCCCAGCTGTCAATTATGATTATGGGAGATTTGATATCCATTAGTTGGTTTGTAATGCGCTCAAAGAGCGACTCGGGTTCATCCAGCCTCGCGTCTTCAAATGTTGACATCATTTCATTATCTCGAGCTAAGTTTGTGTCAAGAGCCACAGACTGCTGAATGAAGTCTTTCAGCCATGGATAGTACTGAAAGAGCTGTTTTGGTGATAATCTTGTCGAGATATAGAAAAAATTATTCTTCATTCCCAATACGTTTAAGATCGAGAGTGCAAGTGTGGTCTTGCCTGTTCCAGCAAACCCCTTTACTAAAAGGGAATATGTGTCTCGTCGTATAAATTGCAACAGGTCCTCTGGTATGTGCGGTAATGTGTGATCAGCCGGATCCTTAGAGTTTACATCTTGTTCTGTCATGTATTATTATCCACTCCAATCGTTTTTTTTCAAACCCCTCTGATCCGAACTAATATTAGTGAATGAGCAATCCTATTAAGGATTGAGAATATCTTTGCCAGAACCCAGATCACATAACAATATAGGTTATAGTTTTATTCTCAAATTCATTGAGCCATTTTATTTTGATGCAGAATTTGAGATTGCGCCGCATGGCATTAATTGTTTCAGGAAGACAGTTCAAGGAAGCAGAAGAAGATGATGATACCAAACTAGTTGATGTAAGTTCAGATTTCAACAAGTAGGCAAATGCTAATAACAATATACTATATCTCAACAGGGAATATTAGTGTTTTATTGTGCCATCCTGATTATGACTCTTGCAAAATGCCAACGTTTGTAAGTGAAATGCATATAGAGACGTCTTTCTTTTTGAGTCGAAAAATGCTTATAGCATTAACCTAACTTTTTAATCTTATACAATCCTGGCGCATTACTCTATGTTTATTATTGAAAATATTGTAACCGAGTAACGTATTTATTGTAATCGGATTAGAATCTTTTAAGTAAAGCTATGGTCATTAATGAAGAACTTCTCGCAGCTAGGAAAAAGGTTGCACAAACGAGACCCAGGTTCATAAGACAAGAGAGCTGGAGGTATGATCGACTTGCAGAAAAGTGGAGGAAGCCAAAGGGCAAGGACAACAAGATGAGGAAGCAGAAGTCAGGAATGCCAGCCCTTGTCAAGGTTGGATACAGGAGTCCTAAAGCAGCGAGAGGTCTTCACCCATCAGGATATCGGGATATTCTTATCCATAACACACACGAGCTAATTAAGCTTGACTCAAAAAGAGATGCAGCGAGGATTGCCCATACCGTGGGCAAGAAGAAGCGGATTGAGATAATTAACAAGGCTCTTGAACTTGGCATCAAGGTCCTTAATCCAGGTAATCTAATGTCCAAAATACAAAAGGAAAAGGAGAAGACGGGAGATTAGCATGGTAGTCAACATTGCAAAGAAGCGAGAACTGGTTGCGCGAATTCTGAGAGTAGGAGCTAACAGAGTTAGGTTTGAGCCGGATAGACTTGAAGACATCGCAGACTCGATCACGAGAGATAACATACGTTCACTTGTAAAAAGCGGCGCTATATGGACTGTCCAGCCTAGAGGAACCTCAAGGGGCAGAGCAATAAAGAAACGCGCCGTCTGGAAGGTTCACGGCAAGGGTCCAGGATCAAAGAAAGGTAAAAAGACTGCAAGGGTTGGAAAAAAAAGGGTCTATGTCATAAGGACAAGATCGATGCGACACCATCTAAAGGTGATTAAAGAAAGAAAGGACATTAGTAATGACATATACTGGCAACTCTACAAGAAGGTCAACGGAGGTCAGGTTAGGTCGCTTGCACACCTGCGTGAGCTTGCGAAAGAGGCGAAGTCCTCGTAATGCCACTTCGGGAGTGAGACCCTATAACTTCCAAATTCCGCTGCACTGTCTCCATTAAAACATAAGCCCTCTTTCTTCAGCAATTCTTTTTTCCTTATTTTGCCAAAAGCATATCCGCCTAGTTTGCCATCGGACTTGATGACTCTATGGCAGGGTGTAGCAATTGGGTTTGGGTTTCTGTTTAGAATTCTTCCTATTGCACGG
Source organism: Nitrososphaera sp. (assembly GCA_036566425.1). GTDB lineage: Archaea > Thermoproteota > Nitrososphaeria > Nitrososphaerales > Nitrososphaeraceae > Nitrososphaera. The sequence continues at coordinate 12,086 of DATCWI010000073.1, read as the reverse complement.
GATGCACCAGGACGACCAAGTGCTCTTGCAATATCTCCATAGGTAGTGACTTTGCCCTCAGGGATCTGAGCAATTATATCATAGACATCGCTTGCCTTAAGCTGCCGTAATCTCACGACATATTTAGTGAGATAGGATTTTAAAATACCTATTCAGACTCTGTAAACTTCAAGAGGGCTGCCACTGAGGGCTTTGAGTATTATATCCTTCTGCCGCCCTAAACCTTTGCAGTCCAATACAACATGCGTGACCCTCTCTATACTCTTTTCAGTCATCTGGTCTAACATTTCCTGATCAATGGCTTCAAGATTATGCTTTGATGCAACTGCTGCAAGACCAATGTTTGACTCAAGCAAGAGTTTGTTGAACTTTTGTGGATAATGTGTCCCTCCAAGCGCTATGCCTACCTTCTCGCAGCGCTCAAACCCGTTGTCAAGTACTCTAAGGAGTGTTTCACATATTGCGGCAGCGGCATTTTCATCTCTCCATTGCTTTTCAGATGATCCCAATTCTATAAACAATACAGGCCTATTGATTGATGTCGGTCCATGATGTGTTGCTTCTATAATGACCTCATATCCAGGAACCTTTTGTCTTGCGGCAGTCATAGCCTTCAAATAGCCCTTTAGCAGACTGGGGTAGGCGATTGCTATCTGCCGAGGGTAACCTCCATGAGAGTTATCTGTAGAAAAATTGCCAGTGAAGTGACATGTAAGCGTCGGAATAGAACTATGTGACTTATGCTTTGATAGGAAAATGAACACATCGGCTTGTGAAAATAATTTGGAAATGTTCTCCAATGTAAGCAAATTGCCATAGAAAACATACAGCTGGATATTCCTATAGTGAGCGGACTGGTATAACTCCCCATAGGAGTCGGCTATACTTGTGCTTTCAAATCCAGCGCTTCTAGTGAGATAGTGGCTCATTGTAATGCCGGCCAAGTCATGACAAGAGGTTACAAGCACGTACCGGTCGTCCAACTTGCCGCAGTTACAGATAATACTTATTTTAGCCTTTCATATAGCAGTGTTAAACACGTAGGAATAAAGACCCATGATATTATAGGGACACGTTTGGATATCGATATAGATCTTCCTCATATTCAGAAAAATGCAGAATAGAAATAGAAATGCTAACAAAATCTGCATCATTTGAGGCCTTCTAGGAGAGCGCTCTGGTAACGAGGTTAACATCACTAGGGAGTAGTAATAGCATTGACTCTGCGATATCATAATAAAACTCGCAACTGACCGTGTAAGAATTACAATTTCATTAATATTCTGCTCAAGTAAATTTATTAAATGCATAGGACCTTTGCATACCAAATAAGATGAACAACAGAATAGAAGAGGCTCGGGGGGAGAGCAAGGGTCAGGATGAGAGTGAATTTGAAGATGACATTAATGAAAATTCTAATTCTGCAGAATTGGGTGTGATTCGTGAACAGAGTGGTGCTAGTACCTCAGAAGAACCTCAAATTGAAAGACAGGGTATCGGAGAGGAAGAGATCGACTCCAATATCGATACAACTGCAAATTCACCTTCTGTTCCAGCTTCGCCAGTGTCAATACAACCAAACCAGACCGTACAATCTTTGACCGACTCAAAGTTCTTCGCTATTCGCACTACAGGAGGTCAAGAGCGCGTAGTCGCAAACCTAGTGCATACAAGGGCGAATACCAAGAAATTACAAATTCGTTCTATCATAGTGCTTGATAGCTTTAAGGGTTATATCATTGTGGAGGCTCCTGATTCAAACGCTGCATATGAGGCACTTGCAGGCATCAGGCATGTTCGCGGTCAGATTAGAGGAGATTTGCCTTTCAAAGATATCGAAGGTTACTTGGTCAAGAAGCCTGTAGTATCTGAGCTTAGTACAAACGATACTGTCGAGGTAATAGCAGGTCCGTTTAAATCAATGAAGGCCAAGATAACTCGTGTAGATTATGAAAAACAGGAAGCTACAGTTGTTTTGCTTGATTCACCGTACCAGATACCGGTAACTGTTGACGCGAACTACCTTAAGAGGTTGGCTCATTAAGCAAAATGTTGTACGGACCTGAACGATTAAATAAACAAATGTAGCCAAACCTATTGTTTAGCTTTTTGGTGTTATAATTGATTGTCGACCTCAATATAAAGGGAAAACATGCAATAGTCATAGGAGGGGGGACTGAGGGTATCAGAAAAGTTCGTGCACTCTTGGGCCAGGATTGCAAAATAACGGTAATAAGTAACAGGTTTAATCGATTTATGATTGAGCAGTCAGAGCTGGGCAAGATCGAGCTTGTTAAGGCAAAGCTCAGAGATGCCAATATACTCGATAATTACGGTGATGCATTTTTGGTGCTAGCAGCGACTAATGACAGAGAGCTAAATCGCAGGATAATAGAGAGGGGCCGATCGCTTAGGGCATTTGTTTATGCAGCAGACGATCCAGCCGTAAGCGACTTTTCCTATGCCTCTGTTATAAATATTGAGGGGATAGTGCAGGTAGCCATCTCAACTTCAGGCAAAAGTCCTCTAATGGCCCGCAAAATAAGGATAAAAGCAGAGCGTGTATTGCGCAGGATAATCAAGAAGGCCGATATTGAAAACGCCAAGCTCCAGGAGTTTGCTCGACAAGCAGCGCGGCCGCACATTAGAACCGTTGACGAACGCAAAGAGTTTCTCTATTCAGTGGTAAAAAACAGCCAAATTCAGAACCTTATTAAGGAAGACAGGATTGAAGATGCTAAAAGCGCAACATTAGAGCTGTTAGATAAATGGGAGAAAAAAAGCAGGACATGACAGCAATTGTCAAAGTCTCATCAGAAACACGGAGGGGTCTGACTGAGATCATCAATGCGAGGGTTACCTATCGCAATGCTCCCATGCATCTGCTAGAAAAGTTTACGTTCAAAGATATAGATAAAGCACATAGGCGTTTTCTTGAAAAAGCAGGCTTTGATGAATGTGTGATTTTACAGACCTGTAACAGGGTTGAAATTTTTGGTGCGGCTAAAGACATTCAAGAGCACAGGCTGCTCGAAGAGTGGGTTTGTGCTTCGGGACTGTCTCAGAAAGATCTCGACAGCATAGAAATCAATAGAGGTAGGGAAGCAATTGTGCATCTAATGAGGCTTGCCTCAGGTCTTGAATCGCTTGTAATAGGCGAAGACCAGATTTTAGGCCAAGTGAGGCGCGCCTTTGAATATTCTCGTGCTCATCGGTATGCAAGCATAAACCTGTCCGTGGTATTTGACAGAGCTCTGAAGGCGGGAACCAGGATTAGGACAGCTACAGGTATAAACAAAGGCAATGTCTCTATTGCATCGGTGGCGGTGAATCTTTCCGAAGAATACTTCGACGACTTGAAGAATAAGACTGTCCTTCTGATAGGTACTGGGGAGGCTGCAAGCCTCGTAGCAAAGGTGCTTAAGAGGCGGGATGTCAGCTTTATGATAGCGAGTAGGGTTCCTGAAAGGGCACATGCATTTGCAGAAACTGTCGCAGGAGTCCCCATCGCTTTCGACACGGCTCTGGAAATTCTGCCAACAGTTGATGTGATATTTACCGCAACGATAGCTCCCTATCGACTGATCACTTATGAAAGGATAGAAAATGCAATGACGAGTAAGAAGGGTAGTAACAGCATGATGGTCTTTGACCTATCCAACCCGAGGACAGTTGACGAAAGGGTCGCAACTATCCGTGGTGTCAAACTGATAAATATGGATCAGATAGCTGAGCTTGTTGCCAAGAACATGCGTTCCCGAGTGAAAGAGGTCAATTCTGCAGAGAACTTGATTAACGATGAAATGAAATCATTTGATACAATCATGAAGAGAATGAAGGCGGAACCCATTATAATGACAGTATTTAGGAACGTCGATAGGATAAGAGATAGGGAAGTAAAAAAAGCACTAACCATAATTGGAAAAAGGGTGACGCCTGAGGAAACCAGGGTTATTGAGCAGCTGTCCTACGCGATTGTAGAGGGCGTTCTTTCAAACCCAATGAATAATCTGAGAAAAGAAATAGAAGGAGGCGGTAATGAAGAGTTAATGAAAATGGTAGCCAAGTTGTTTAGGTATGAAGAAAATCAACATCAACATCAACAACAACAATAACCGCATTAAATCTTTTCCACTAGTAAGACTCAGACGACTAAGGACGACGCCTGCAATCAGGGATCTTCTACAGGAGACAAGACTTTCCTCTAAGGATCTGATAGCCCCCATATTTGTGCAAGAGGGGCTAAACAAACCACAGCAGATAGCCTCGATGCCAGATATCCAACGAATTCCGCTCTCTAAGCTTGTTTTTGAGGTTGATAGAATGATAGAGCTTGGTATCAGTGCGATCATCTTGTTTGGTTTGCCTTTGCATAAAAAGGCAAATGCAGAGTCGGCGTTTGACCATAGTGGCATTGTGCAGAAATCAATTGAGCTATTGCGCAAGCAGTTTGGTACCAAATTGGCGATAATCACCGATGTATGCCTGTGCCAATATACTTCCCATGGACATTGTGGCCTAGTGGTAAATAAAAATATTGACAATGATAAAACCATTGAGGTTTTGGCAAGGGTGGCCGTCAGCCATGCGAGCGCGGGTGCAGACATTGTGGCGCCTTCTGCAATGATGGATGGACAAGTGCAAGCATTGCGGATCGGCCTAGACGACGCAGGTTTTTCAGATGTGGCGATAATGGGATATTCTGCCAAGCAGGCATCCCCGCTATATGCTCCGTTTCGCGACGCTGCTCATTCCGCCCCCGAATTTGGCGATAGACTTACATATCAAATGCCTTTCTCGAATGCGAGGGAGGCTATGCGTGAAATTGAGACAGATATTGCAGAGGGAGTTGATATTGTCATGATTAAGCCAGCTATACCATACCTTGATCTTGTATATGCAGCTAGACAGAACACGCATGTTCCTATATGCGCTTATAGCGTTTCTGGAGAGTATGCACTCATCAAGGCCGCAGCTGTGAACGGCTGGATCGATGAAAACGCAGTTATGACCGAATTCCTGACATCTATCAAACGAGCGGGAGCCGACATGATAATTACATATCAGGCAAAAAAGATGGCACAAGTACTCAATAAATAACGTTATAACTTGCATCTCTTTAAATTCCCATGAGGCATTAAGCTTATCAAGATGTTCGCGACTGATTCAGGATCGGAACGGGCTAGTAGTATAGAGGACTACCAAAATACATGTACAGAGTTCATTACAGATATTAGTCGTGACTATATGGACTGGATTGATCGCTATCAGTTAGGCGAGCAGGAAACTGCAAGAAGAAAGGCAATAATAAACAGTATCGTTAAAACCACGAATGAATGGATTGTGAAATATGGTACCACCATCAAAAAGGTTGACATTGTCATGAATGACGGTGTTAATAAAATGGCAGAGAATACTGCAGGGTACCCTTTCGACCTGGATGTTTTAGTAAATAGCACAAGGCGCTTTACAATTCATCCTGTAGGCCAAATAGGCATCAAGGTAAAGGCAACTCCACGACAAGGTAGACAAGTGCGGATTGGCAACTACCAGAAAGATCAATTGCTGTTGATAAATTCAAGTTCGCCAGTTGAATACTCTGTGAGTAACGAGAGTAGGAAAGGGGCCGATATTTTGGATGATTACATAATAATCAATGCAAATGGCTGTCGTAGGCATGATTTAATTTCACTCACATCAGTAGTAGAAGAAGTTGAGGCTGAGCATGTTATTGACAGCAGAGGATATACCACAATAATATTACTCTCGTAGACACGTACGCTTTAAATAACCTTATAGTCTCGATAGTCTCGGAGCGACGGTCGTCCAGTTTGGTCTAGGACATCAGATTGCCAATCTGGTAACCCGGGTTCAAATCCCGGCCGTCGCAATTTTTCATAATTTGCTTTATATCGATGCTCAAGAGCTTTTCTATCTCCTTGTCAAACCATTGCTCTACATGTTCAGGATTCGTCCTAATATTGCTCTTTATCTGCTCTAACTCCTCTTTCGTAGCCTTGGCTTTATCTTCAACTTTGGGAAGGTAGACAGAGGCTGCATTTTCAATCATTTTCTCCATTAATTTGTCAAGCATTTAGATCAATCCAAAGATCACTCTTAGCAGGATTATTAGCACTATTACACCTAGTACGACCATAATAATAGTCTAAATCATAGAAGCCATATCAGTGATTGTTGTTTTACATTTCTTAGAGGACAATACAATAATTCTCTATCCTGCTCATTTTCGTCATGGTTTGATCTAGTGGGCACTACCACACGCACAAAAGCCAAACTCGTCTATCCGCCGGTTACAAGTCGGGCAGGGCTCGCCATATTCAATTTCCCATGCGTGTTTGCCATATAACTCATAATGGACGTCTATCTCAAGAGGAACCCCTTGATCATCATTCGGTTTTTTACGAGTGGAATGAGACATAATCTAATTTAGCAAGTACGCATTATTAACTATGCTTTTTCAAATTCGCTTTGATCATTTCTAGTGCTCGCTCTGCGGCATCTTTTTTTGGTAACTGGATCATGAAAAGGTTTGGTGAATTAAGGTGCTGCTGCTGAGAGTGGGGGGCAATTGAAATCAATCCACTTTCTGCTAGAGTCTCAAAGAATTCAACCATATCGTTTGCGTATAGCAAAAAATTTTCGTCGAATTCAGTACCGAGCAGCTTTAGTTGGACATCGACAAACACGTCTTGCCCGTCATAAAATATGTCGAGTACAGTATCTACTCGTACTTTTCTCTCACGAATTTTAAGAAGTACTTGTTCATATTTTTTTGCATTGATCAGAATACAGGGGATCTTACTACCAGAGAAGTCCACGAGCATGGCTCCCTCTTTGTGAAGATGAGCTTTAAATTCCTCAAGTGTACTAAAGTTTCTTTTAGGCATCTACTGATGTTCCCTTATAGTTTCGGGAAAATAATCTTTCAGGTCTATGTTATGTTGCATCTTCTTGTATACGTATTCATGTTCCTTGCAGAGATAGAAAGGCATCTCCTGAGAGTGCAGGACATTGTTTCCCCATTTTTGCTTGACAAGCTCTAGCTGAACAAGGAACTCAGCCCTAGTGCCACATATATTGCATTTTAAGTTAGGTTCATCATTCATTAGCACTCTTCGCGATCAATGTCTGATCATTCATAAAAGAGTTTGTAATAAACAATTGAACTTCGGTCAGTCCGTTATTATAGAAAAATAGTATGATCTATTCATACCAGAGTAGAAGCTGCAAAATTCAAAGGACGACTCAGGAATCAGCAAAAAAGTGCCAGAACCAATAGCAGTCAGTAAATTGAGCTAGCAAAGGCTCATAGATTTTGCAAGCATAATTGCGCGCTGCGAGTCATCATGGTGTATTTGTTTGTTATTGTACTTGTCGCTAAAGTACATAAGGTCTATCATCTTACATCGGTCAATGTTGACCATTAAACTTCGTTTTGTACCGCTTACCGTGTTCGCATTGGTCAGTATTACCAACCTGTCCACAAAGCTTGTAGACTTTAATGTGTTTGATATCTGCTCAAAGCTCTTCGTGTGGTCTTTGTTAATAACTACAGCTACTGCGACCTTGGTCCCGTATAAATCACTGTAGGTTACATCGACTCCGTTCCCTTCTCCGTTAGATGGATGAGGTCTTGCCACAACGCCTACTTCGTGTGCATAGTTGACAAGATCTTTGACCGCACTTCTGATGCCGGCTTCAACTCTATTAATGTCATTGCACTTGCGCTTAATTTTGATAAAGTCTGAAATTGGTACGTACATCAAACTACCCCTTATTCGAAGACCCGGGTACACGCTCTTTATAGTCTCGTCTATAGATTGCTCGTCTATGGTATCGAGACCTCGTTTCGCTGCGCTCTCAGTAGCATGGTACATTATGTTGAGCATTGACCGCACATTGCGAAAATCTGGAAATTCATCATAAATGACTCTGACTTTTGCAGCCAGGTCACGTTCGTGTTCTTCAGTAAGGCTCTTTTTTATGTCATGTTGCCTTATATATTCAAGCACAATGTCTATTATCTCCTCGAGCGTGTTGGAACCGGCTATGTCTATTTTGTAATTGGCCTTCTCCAGCCTATCAAAAGCTGAAATGGACGTTCTGCGTATCTCATCGTATGAGGCTGGTGTGAATATGAGCATGAGGACTGTAGTTGGGAGATGTGCATTGATTATCGCCTTAACTAATTCCACTGATTCTTTATCAAAGTCAAATTCGTCTATCTGGAACAGGGTAATTTTATTGAAGAACTTGAGGTTAAGCCTTGCTAGAGCAGTGAGGCTGCTTATGATTTCTTCAAGCGTTGCAACGCTTTGTGCATCGTTGCTAAATTTGCCTTCAATAATTCGCTTTAATATTGCAATTTCTGTCGATGAAAATTCCTTATGAAGGGTATCATCGAGTGCTTCATGATTAGGGGATATTTCATTCTGCAAGAGGTTCGCGGCCTTATCTTCCAAACTCCTGCCTTTCATAAAGTCAATGAAGCTATAATTAAAAATTCTTCTTGCACTTGATACCTTCTGCTTAGCCAACTGCAGAAGGTAATCGATAACAATTTCTCTGAACGTTGTAACATATTCATGATTAAATCCTGCAAGCATTGCAGCGTAGATACTGTTCAAGCTGCGAGGTGATATCTGAGATAGGTCGGTATATGACACAATCGCACTATCTGAAACTTCCTTGACTGCTTTGGTGTGCAGCGCTAAGTGAGTTTTGCCTGAACCGACATCTTGAATCATAGTAACAAGTCTAAAATCCTTGTCCTTGGCAGTTCCAGCACTTATCTTAGAACGAAGATCAGAAACGCAGGAAACCAAAGCGATCTTGGCCTCTTTGTGCCGCTTGCCGCCTAGTATCAGCGCATCACTTGGCGTCGGAGTAGGACTACTTGGATATGGATTGCGATCTAGTCCGTAGGGATACATTAACAAATACACCTCACAAATCCATGCAACAGCCCTCTGACCATTACTCCTTCCCTACCTCCAGTAGAAAGCTCGTATTTGTCTTGGTCCATACTTGTCAACTCGCCCACAAGTCTATAGAACTCATCAGAGGAAATGTTACAGCTACTGCAGATTTTGTTGCGTATGTCCGCTAACTCAATCCATCCTATTGAAGATGCTGAGTTGGACAGTGCAAGATCAAATTGTTCTTTGAAATCATGAACGCTCAAAGTTTCCTTTTGCTCGTCTCTTATAGGATTATCTTGGTTAGACATCTTTTGCATATGCCACAACTGCTGGTGGTTCTTCATCTCCAAAACAACGCTCGCAAGGTTTGAGACGTTGTTTGCAAGACTTTCAACAGCATCTAGTAGCTCCTTATTCGAGCTATTGACTGACTGATTAACTAATTTTATCATATCATAAGTTAACTTGAACCTCGCATCTGAGTTGAGTAGGCTCTGGACATAGTGATGTTTGTGAAAGCAAAAGTAGGCGTTTGCTCGCTTGTCGACGAAAACATCGCCCCTGCTTATTAGATTCTCCAGGTGACCGTCAATGTCTCCGAATTCTCTTCGCAGATCTGTCTTCTTGATGCCCCCCGACCCAGCAGAAAGGATCTTGTTGAGGAGTTTTTCTTCCGAGGACATGAGGTAGAAGTTCTAGATTCTAATATAAACGTCAATGTAATAAATAAAAGCAATTCTAGTCAAGAAACTTATACACAAAAATAGTCGAAAGAATTAATACTATCGCCTGCGATGGTGTGACGGGATGATGATAATTCTATCTGCATTATGATGAAAGCACTAGGGTATCTGACCTTAAACTGTTCTATACGGAATTGCAGTTTTTGCGGTCCTGGTCTTTTTAAGGATTGCAAATATCGCCATTATTGCAGCCACCCAGGAGGCTGCTAAAACAATATTGCCTAATGTAATGTACGTGTATGGAATTATTTCTAAAAGGTTTGTCCTGATTGATCCAGCCGACAGATGAAGGTCGATTATTGCTATATTGTAACTCTCACTGAGGGGATCCATAGCGGAGGCGATATTAGCTCGTAGTACTATACTATCAAGATTGGCTTGGATCAGCCCGAAGTCAGTCTTAGGGGTAGGAAAGAGCCACACAGGGTTACCTTCTGCGGGTATCAAATCCTGCGTCAGTTTGATGTATTCCGCTAGCTGCTCTGGAGTTTGAGCCGTCTCTGCTCGTGTAACGAACCCAACCGCTTTGTCGAGAAGATACATGGTATTCTGATACCCAAAATAAGCAACAGCCCCACCCACTGTCAGAAAAGCAAGCATACCCAAAACAACTAATCTCTGGTTCAGAGCTCTTGTGGTTCTCTTGTTATCAGAGATACTGCTGTCCGGATTCTCTACAGGGGCAGTCATAGTTGTAGCTCCACCGATGTAGGAGTGTCTCCGTGTAGTCATTGTAGGAGTATAGTCATGGTGTGCAGTTTGCTTTTGGTTCTTAAAGGATGAGTGCATAATGCTAAGATAAGCTACGTAAATGAACCCGATTGTTGGGATCGCTATCATAGGAGCAAACAGGTAATTTCCTGTGAATATTGAAATGAAAACCGCCATAGATCCATAGATCGCAAAGAACAATTCCAAAAGTGTAGTCTTCGTGAAAGGGAGTACATACTCCTTATTTTTCCATTCATCACTCCTGTTGACAATTCCAAATTTGGGAGTTCGCAGGAACTCATTCTTCCTGCCAAAAACGGCATCAAAAACTGCGACGGTATTGTTGACAGATAATCCAGTCGAGTAGAACATCAGGAAAAAAAACTGCTGTGCCTTTTCTCGCCACTTTTCGCCACTCCATGTCTTGTTGATGATAATTAGGTAGCCACCTGGTCCCATCATGATATACATCATTATGGAGATCAATGGAGCCCAGTATACGGAATAAAGCTCGTAGTCCATAGCAAGGAGCATTGGAAATATTAGAAATTGAGTGAGGAATAGAGGGTTCATAGCATGTCGTGTAAGCTGTATGAATGCTTGAGTCTTGGTTTCAATTGGAATGTTACGACAGAACAATACATCGCTTAGTAGTTTATTTGCGACCTGTATTGAGCCCTTGGCCCATCTGAACTGCTGCCGCTTTGCAGCATTCATTTGTACCGGCAGCTCAGCATCAACTACCACATCTTCTAGAAAGAGACACCTCCACCCCTTCATTTGAACCCTGTAGCTGAGATCAAGATCCTCTACCAGCGTGCTAGTATGCCATCCTCCCGCCTCTTCAATGCATGACGTTCTCCAAATGCCAGCTGTGCCATTAAAGTTCATATAAAGATGAGTAAGGCTCTTAGCCTTCTGCTCAATCAGAAAGTGCAGATCAAGCGCTACAGCCTGTGCTTCCGTAAGCGAAGAGTAGTTTTCGTTGACATGGCCCCACTTGCATTGCACTAGACCAAGTTTGGGGTCTGCATAGAAGTGTCCAATAGCACTTTTTAGAAACCACACAGGAGGTATAAAGTCTGCGTCAAATATTGCGACAAATTCCCCCTTGGCATGTTTTATGCCTTCTTTTAGCGCGCCTGCCTTGTATCCTGTTCTATTCTTTCGCCGTACATGGACTATATCGAATCCTCTGAACCGGTACTCGTCTACAATTGATCTTATCAAGTCAACTGTATCATCATCTGAATCATCCAATACCTGGACCTGGAGCTTATCTTTTGGGTAATCCATCTTGCAAACAGCATTTATCAGGCGTTTTACAACGTACTTTTCGTTGTAGAGCGGAAGTTGTATCGTCACCATTGGCAAATTTTTTGGAAGATCTACCCTCTGGCGGCGTTTCCTTTCATGACGAAAATTATTTCGAGAATAGTATGCGAGGTAGTAGAAATTGAGCGTATATATCATCAAAATCCAGCCAATGGCTAGGAGTATAACATAAAGAAATGCACCTAGGCCGTACATACTATTAGCTCTTTGAAGTGATATCTCTCTGTATATTTATAGATACTTACATCAGAATGTTAGCCTTTTTTGAATATCTTGATTGCCTGAGGCGGACAAACGTTTTCACAGGCAATACAGAATATACAGTCTTTTTCTCTTATCATGAAAGCCTTTTTGT
>DATCWI010000055.1:0-39507 GCA_036566425.1 Nitrososphaera sp. | reverse complement strand
CCTCCATCTCCACCAGTAGCGGTTCCACCAATACCAGCAGTTGCAGCTCCGCCAGCTCCACCATTGCCACCAGTTGCAGTTCCACCGTCGCCGCCAGCTCCACCAGCTCCACCAGTTGCAGTGAAGCTCAACTGGGCTGATGCATCTGTGAACAGAGATGGCAGTCCTAAGGTAAGTGTTGCTGCAGCTAATACTGCAATCATTGCGTAAGTTGTTTTTGTGTTCATCAATACAGTGATGGTTACAGACGTACTAAAAAATTGCCTTGAACAAATCTTTTTATATTAGACCTCAAGAAAGTTTGAGATGTTCTTCTTCTTCTTTTTTGTATAACACTATTCGAGGTTTTAAGAAAAGAAGAAAATAAAAAAAAGGTGGGTTAGTCCGTTACAGAGGTAGCAACTTTGTCTAACGCTCTTCTCACAGGGTTATACTTACGCCGGATTCTGCGTTTCCGCCAGCTCCACCATCTCCACCTTCGCCGCCAGCTCCACCAGCTCCGCCAGCTCCGCCATTAGCAGTAGCGTCGCCACCGTCGCCGCCAGCTCCGCCAGTAGCGTCTCCAAATACAGAAAATGCAGCTCCACCAGCTCCGCCAGCTCCGCCAATTGCAGTTCCACCTTCGCCGCCAGCTCCGCCTAGTCCGCCAGCTCCGCCTAGTCCGCCAGCTCCACCAGCTCCGCCTTCCGCACTAAAGGTTATACTCACTTGGGCTGATGCATCTGTGAACAGAGATGGCAGTCCTAAGGTAAGCGTTGCTGCAGCTAACACTGCAATCATTGCGTAGGTTGTTTTTGTGTTCATCAATCCAGTGATGATTACAGACATGCTAAAATTGCTTTTGGAAGAGATTTCAACTTTTATGCCGCTATATATTCTTCTTTTGTTATTATTATTATTCTTCTTCTTCTTATTACGTAGATGAGTCTTCTTTGTTCTTCCTCTGCCATAGGGGAAATATAACGTACCCTCTGAGCAAAATGCTGTGAGAGCAGCTAGCGAATCAGTTGATAAAGCCCGTCAGTTCACAGTGTTGACTTTAATGTAATACAGTTTGTAGCTGCCACCAGTCTTTTCTTCAACATAGGTCCACCTACTGGGATCAACATTCACTTCTACAAGATTTTGTTTGCTGTCTAGATTTTCATACATTGATTGGCCAATCATTATCTGCCAAGTCTTCGCCAGTGATAACATTTTTGCAGCCATGCTGATGCTCGATCCTACTATATCAATATGAGACCTGTCTATACTCTTGCCATAGAGTACGACTTGTACATCGCCGGAGTCGATTGACATCTTTACGGTTATCTCTGGAAATCTGCGTCCCCTCAACTCGGGATTGACACACTCTCTGATGATCCTTTGCATGTCCTTCGCGCACTCTAGTGCATTCTTGGAAGCTTGCCCCCTGTCGTATTCTGCAGGAAAAAGGGCAATTATTGCATCACCTACATATTTTAGCACATATCCACCATATTCTGAGGTTACTAGGCTCATCTCCTGTGAAAATACATGTAATATCGTCGCAAACTTTTCTGGGGACAACGTCATACTCATCTTAGTCGAACCATCAATGTCTACATAGAGAATTACCACACCCACCTTTTGGTTGACTTTTCGCCTGAGGAAGCGCTTGCAGGACTCTGTGGATAAGTCGATCTGCACGCCTTTATCCAGCGTCTGTCTTACGCGTGCTTGGGCTGCTTTAAGGTCTTTGGCTGGCGATAACAAGCCACTATTCATATTGTATTAGGCCCCACCATATAATCTGACGATTTGATAACAGCACACGTATAATGTCTTCTGGGAATCCTAGACGGTGATAGATGTCTTCTCATTAGCGTTATATGCAAAATTGCTTTATGGTTGTCGGTGAAATGCATAGCTGATTTATCATCAAACTACTTATACCATGCCGAGCAAGCGGCTCTAAATGTCTTTGACCGACAATAAGCGAAAGAAGAGAGGTCGTATAACTTCAACAACTGTTGATGCCGCCGCACCTATAGTTGCAGCTCAGGTTCCCTCAAATCGCCGAGAAGAGATATTAGAGTATCTAAAGTTATTTGGTTACAAACCAGACAGAACCATATTACAGGTGCATATAGCTGGTTTTTTTAACAAACGGCAGGCCACCGCAAGAGAGCGAGTACAAAGAGAGGCAACTGCCAGAAGATATGGGGGCACGACTTTTGTAGTTGTAGGACGGATACACGATCCATCGATAATGGATTTAGTAATTAAACCAAAGAAGAAAAGAGAAGAAACTAGCCCGGGTTATCTGGGCTATCTGTGGAAGAGCAAAGATCGTCACAAAAGAGCGCCCCACGAACTTATTCCACTTGATTTTACTCCACTTCATGTCCCATATCCCGCAGACTGGAAGAATATGTTCGCTACCAAAGGATTCATGCTAGCACTCCATGTGCCTGCATCTTTTGCAAAACACAAGAACAAGTTATCACGAGCCCTCTACCGCGCAGGCAAGAATGCGGATGTTAAAAAGCGCTGGGATTTTATCGAAAAAATTAGAAGCAGTAGCGGCTACGAACAGCAACCAGACGAGGACCCTTTGAACATTTTAAAAATCCGGCTGGCAAAGGGAGAAATAAACACACAAGCGTATGAAAGACTACGCCAGACACTGGCTAGCTGATGTGCATATATCTCTCTGCTTTTCCTCCCTCCCCCCTGCTCTACTCAGTACTCCTTTCATTATATAGCTAAAATGAGATTACTTTTGTCCGATGAACTGGTTGAGAAACAAAAGGAGGATCTCCCGCCAAGATTTGCTGGAGATGCTAAAGCGGATAGATCGCGCTTATGGGATAGTAGAGCTAAATGAAAGAGAGCCAATGATACTTGAAACAAATAGAGAAGATCGGCTATTTGAAGTCCGTAGCAGCAAGGATAAAGACACATTCTATAGAGTGGATGCAGACATCAAGATGTGCACATGCCCTGACTTTAACTTCCGCTTCCTGAAATGTAAGCACATCATTGCAGCGGAGTTTGTAGCTGGGATCACAAGCTAGTAGCAAAATGGGACGCGGTGCAATATGCTCAAACGAAAAATGTAGCCACCGACTTGGATTGCATAAGTATGACAGCAAAAAGAGGACATTTATGTGCACAAAATGCAAGTGTAACAAGTACAGATGACAAAGAAAATGAAATAATGACAGAGTGCAAAAAATTAAATTTCATTCTTGCCCCACTTAAGGCATGCAGGCAAAACTTGAGCCCTATAGCGGGTCAGGAAAAAAGGTAGTAGTTTACAACACATATGCAGACAAGGGAGTACTCCACTTTGACGTATTCATACCGACTGATAAGAGCCAATCGACACAGGTGCCAAAAGAAATGGACTCCCAAGCAGTAGAGTATGCAAAAGAGTTCCTAAGGCTGATCGGCAAACCATCTGAGGACATAGCAGTGAATATGTGCGAGCGCTGTCACATAGACAATACCGACCTGTATGCAAATGAGCTATGGAAGCTGCCTGGCAAAGAAATATTCATTTGGCCTATGGAAGGGTGTCCAAAGCCCTCCTAGGAATTTTTTTCTACTAATATTATACACGCTGGAGACTACGGTCTGAACCTTCTTCTAGCACAAAGGCTGGAACCATAAAAATTCTGAAATTCTGAAGGTCATGCTTATTCTGCACTATTGCACGAAGATATATCTCTCTGTTAATTGAGTTTTCAGCTTTCTTTGGAGATTCCCAATAAGAGAAAATGATCAAATACAGAAAAAAGAAAAAGCGATAGCCACTCGCAAAGTAAAACTTACTTGTTTAACCGTTTTTGTATAATATCGTTCGCGGCGGCTAATTAATAGAGCGGTGTTTGTATTTACTCACGCTTTACCAACACATAGTGAGGAACATTGGCAAGCGTTGCTGGATATGAGGTTTTGTACTCCCAGCCTAGCGCAAGTAGCTTTCTTGCTTCACTTACATCTGCTACTGTGGCGATATCTACGATTCGCTTACGCCTTACAGCAGTAGTGGAGAGTTGATTTCCACCCTTATGTACATGGTCGTTCCCGTATTCGTCTACTAGCTTCCACTTGACCTTGCCTGTAGCCACATCTTCTCCTACCTTCTCGAAGGCTATAGGCTGGTTTGGAAACCCTGCAGCTTTGCACCGATTGCACTCTTGCATCTTTCTCTGCGGTTTTGATGCTTCCGCTTGAACTGTTGTTGACATAGGCAAGTATCCGCAGATTCATTTAATAATAAATGGAGCACTGGAGGGAGAGGGGGTGTATTTCAACTTGCTCCCTAACGAATTCAATAATGTCGTTTCTTGCTTATGCACGCAACGAATTCTGTTGTATTAACTTGAGGCAGATGCAACAGACTTTTTGATATAACAGCTCTATTGTTTACGGGGATGACATCTACTATGATCCTGTCAATGTCATCTGCCTTATCATAACAGGGTTCTGGATTGTATTGAATTTTTCGATTCTGTGCATGTGCAAAAATCCATCAGCATTAGTAATGAACAATTCAAAACTTTTCAAAGTAGCGGTCCCACTAAGAAAATGATCATTATAACACCGAGTCCGATTATAGCTGCACTAGTGGTATAGACTATGGTATTCCTTGGGATATATTTGCCCGATGCTATGGTCTTATTGCTATCTAAATAATTTTTTAGGGCATAAACAATCAAAGCTGTGCCCATAACTATCATGCCGATTCCAATAAGAGCAGAATATTCATGCGCTGTAGCAGACGCGGCATTACTTGTAGCATTGGGATCTGCAATTAGCCGAAATTGTTGCAAAAATATGCTAAATCTCTCAATAGCAAATCCGAGCCCGATCAATGCTATTGAAGTTCGCACCCAGGACAAAAATGTGCGCTGGTTTGCTAAGTATTGTTGCAGTCTTTCAGAAGTATCTTCCTCGTCATCATACATTTGGTGTTTCTGTATATTACATTATCAATTATTGGTTATAACTCAGACAAGATTGTCAAGCTGTCCTAGTCACTTGCTGAGACAGTAAGAGTTATTCCCATCATAGCCCTTACCGTTTTTCTGTCTATTCTAAGAACTAAAGAAGAATGTGTAACGATATTCTGTTTGTAATAAAATATTTGATGCTCTAACTAATTTTATTTTCCTTCAAAAAGTGGGGCCCCTTATGGATTAACCTGGCATGATCGAAATAAAAATACGTGCCTATCTGCAGTTTGATTCATCTATATACTTGACACTAACCGCCTTAGTTGAGCATCAACACTTAAAAACCGGAGAAAAACAATCCTACGATACTATATGGCTGCCCGGAAAAACACCTCTCGCAAGAAAAGGTTGATGAAGCGTACAAGACAAAATAGGCCAGTACCTACATGGGTAGTCATCAGGACTAACAGGAAGATCAGAACCAACCCCAAGCGTAGGCTATGGCGCAGGTCTGATGTAAACGTAGGTTGATGATAAAAGATGGCGACAATCGAGGAAACTACAACACGCGTTTACACGATCAACCTTGGCAAGGCGTGGATTACACCAGAACACAAGAGGACTGACAGGGTCGTAAATATGATACGCGAGTTCGCTGAGAAACATATGAAAAGCAATGAAATCAAGCTTGACCAGGACCTTAATCGTCAATTGTGGTCTAGAGGCAAGACTAACCCTCCAAGAAAGGTTCGTGTAAAAATGGTCAAAGAAGAAGGTGGAACTGTTACGGTTTCATTGTACGAAGACTTACCCGCAGCTGCTACTACTACCGCGGTTGAAACTCCCACTTCCGAGGAAAAGAAAGATGAAGAAAGTAAAGCTTCTGATGAGATGACAACTAATAGTGAGCAACCCTCAGAAGAAGAGAAGACTAAATCGACTACCAAATAGTCTGACAGCTAGAGTATCCCTTCTTTTTTGCAGGATGACTTGGTCTTGTGGAACATATGCTTTTTTATTTGATAATTAGTAGTACATGGTAATGCTGGCATATGGGTTCTCAATAGGCCTGCGCATATTGTCATACCTATTATTATGGTAAGTTTGAACTAAGCACAGCACCTCAAATGCCCTCAGAATTACTTCAGAGAATCGATATATCCTACACCAATCCCTTCAACTGAAGTTGCGTATTGAAGGCCTTCAGGGATATCCAATCTACTAATTTTTTAACTCCTATTCAATATTATAGGTCGTGATTGATGTCTGCCCTGTCTGCTACAAATTCCTGCAGACCATTTATGACAAGAAAAGGATGAAAGACGTTAAACTCGTCAGCGACCAACCATGTAAGAGCCTATATCATAAAAAATTAGTCGATTAGAGGGCGTTTAGTTGCTACAGCGAGAGAAAAGAAATGAACAAAATAAGCACGAAGATAAAAGAGATCTAAGGTCTAACGATATGCCAAGCCTCTTCATGGAAAAGCCATCTTAGAAGGGGTTGAGCCAATTGAAAAGAAAGAGAATGCGAGAAGACGTTGAGAATTATTGTTCTTTATGGATCTGTTCATTCGCTTCTGAGGATGTTATTGAATCTTTCGTAAGGAACTATAGATAACTATTAAAGAAATAAAATGGGTCTCCGTAGCTCATTATCATCTACTTAGATAGAAGCCTATTTGGAGACTTGTATGAGACTAATCTTGTTTGATCTCGTGTTTTTCCTTGACCTTGTTGCCAAACGAGTCTTTTGTCTCGCGTTCTATCTTGGCTTGGTCGTCATCGATCTTTACTTTCTCCTTAAACTCTTTTTCTGCCATGACGATCATCTATTTTTGTTTTTTAAGCCTTAAAAGCAATTGTAGAAAATCTTACTGCTAGATGGAATGAAAAGAAAGGATCTACTGTCTCTTGTTCCGAGTGATACTTAGACCATAATCTTCACGTCTTAATAGACGCCACAGAGACCGTGTCAAAAACAAACTTTGAGTATTAAAAGATATGCTGAAAGATATACTATGCAGAAAGGAAACTATGAGTCTTAAGTGATTAGCAGAATACTATCAAAATAGTGATGATGTTCAAAGCATAATGTCAAACCTCTGAAGCATTTAGAAACGCATATTTTACATACTTTCTTTGCATGTTTAATTAGGTAATGGCTTCAAGATCCTTTTTTATTTTCCTTCTTGTCCTTCTGTTTGTTTTATCTCTCAGCATAATACTGTTTGAACTTGCACTAACTAGAATCTTTTCGATAGTCTTATGGTATGACTATGCCTTTATGGCAATTTCTATAGCTTTTTTTGGCCTTGGAATTGGATCCTTTGTCATCCACATCCGGAAAGATAAAATTGATAACCCAGAAAAGGATTCAACGGTCGATCAGTATTTCACTTTTTCATCTAGAATAGTTCAGTACGCAATTGGATACGGAATCTCCGTACCTGTATTTATCTTTCTCATTGGTTATATTCCAAGCGATACCTCCTATATCTACCTGTTTTATCTAATTTCATCTATCCCTTTCTTTTTTGCTGGAGCAGGGATGGCATTAATATTCTTGGCAATGTCTGAAAAAATAAGTAAATTGTACTTTGCAGATTTGATTGGAGCTGCATTAGCTACAATTATTTTAGATCCAATAATGCAATCACTTGGTGCAGGATCTGCTCTTTTATTAACATCAGTTGTCGTTGTAGGAATATCAGCTTGTAGTTATTTTTTCCTAATTAAAAGGGTTACAAAGGATCGAAAAGAAAATACAGAAACCTCATACTCCCCTTCACACTCGCATGCAGAAGTAGACGGAAAAGAAGTCATCGTGAAAGGGCAGAAGAATAGGCTAAATGTACTATCCGCAATTACTTTATCTGGCCTAATCATATTGTTAATCGTCAATAGCACCACCTCCAGCACAAATATTTTCGAGATAAAGCCTGGTATGAGCAAGGGGTTGTACTATCAGCTAAATCACCCCTCTGAATATCAGCATTTATCGGAAGAGTGGAACTCTTTTTCTAGAGTGGATGTTACTCGCAGAATAGACCATCAACAAGAGAACGAGAATATTATCAGTAGCACTCCTTCAATTGCTAGCAGCAAGCAGAACAATAATAATAATAATAATGCTGATGGTAGCAGTAATGATGAAAGTAGCAACAATGGTGATACTGCTGTTGCTGCTGATGCCGATAATGCCACATCTCAGGAATTGGCTTCAATAATTATTGATGCTGATGCTGCGACACCAATATATCGTTGGGATGGTTCGCTAAGCGATGTCGCTTGGATACAAAAATACATGGACTATTTGCCTTATGAAATGATAGATGCAAATAATACTCTTGTCATAGGTAGCGGAGGGGGCGAGGACATACTGGTGGCGCTCGCCGGTGGTGCAGAGAATGTCACTGCGATAGAATTGAACCCCCTTGTGGTGTCAGCAGTAAAACGTTTTGAAGGTCAATCTGGGAACATCTATAGCAACGATAAGGTCGAGTTGCTAATTGACGATGGCAGACGGTTTATCAGTTCTACTGCTGAAAAATATGATATGATAGTACTAAAACTTGTGGATTCATGGGCTGCACAACTCGCAGGCGGCTATGCTCTTTCTGAGAATTACCTCTATACAGTCGAAGCATTTCAACAATACTTTCGCCATTTGGATAAAGATAACGGAGGTATGCTTGTAATGACTCGATGGAATTTTGAACTTCCAAGGCTTATGCCCTTGATCGTTGATTCTCTTGTAAAGGAAACAGGAAAGAGTCGAGAATCAGTTGCGCAACACGTAATGGTGGTTGAAGATCGTCCAGGTCTATATTTTGGACGATCAGAGGATAATCAAAAGTATTATCCCGTTTTGGTTATGGTGAAATCAACTCCATTTGTCAACGCAGAAGTCACTATGGTGAAGGAAAAGGCTGAAGGAAACCAAGCAGAAATAACCATGTTGGGTGCTAACTTTGTAACGACACCATTTGATAAATTGTTTAATAATGATAACGCTCTATACAATGAATACTTCTCTACAACTGTAGCATCCAACCCGACAATCCCAACCGATGATTCACCATTTTACTTTGCAAGAGAACAGATTCCAAAACAGATGATAATTTTGCTTGTTACGGTTATCGCCATTTCCGGCCTGCTGTCTGCATTACTAATATATCATGCTAGAAAAACAAGTGTAAGGTTCAACCCCAGATCTTCTTTTCATGTCCTTTTTGCAATATTCATCGGTGTCGGTTTTATGATTTTGGAGGTAACCTTTATTCAAAAGTTTCTGTTGTTGCTCGGAACTCCAATAATGGCTCTGACTGTAATACTGTTTTCTATTCTTTTGTCCAGCGGAATAGGATCATATGTTTCTGGCAAAATCTTTAGCAAAAGACCACATAAGTCTGTATTGGCTTCAATTCCAGTTCTTGCAGGGATTATTATTATTTACTTTATTTATCTACAGCAGATAATAGAATCCAACATAACTATGGAATTGTCATACCGGATTGCACTTACATTTGGCCTATTGTTTCCTGCAGGATTTTTGATGGGATTCCAATTTCCTTCTCTTATTAAAATGGCGTCATTAATTTCTATTCAAAATAAGAATGAGGCAGTATTGCAGTATGACAATTACCGTAATAACAAGAATAATAACACAACTTTGCTATGGGGCATCAATATTATTGCATCAGTTATTGGAACGGTTCTTGCAGCCATTTCCGCTATGATAGTTGGTTTCAATGGTAATTTACTGATTGGTCTTTGTATGTATTTAGGAGCAGGCACATGCGCATTGTTATCCTTTTACTACATTACGAATAGCAGAACAACTGTCTCAATTGGGGATAACTTGTAAATGCCCCGTAGCTGAGCAGAGCCAGAGCCAATCCCATAGGAAGAAAGCAAAGCAAAAACAAAAGTCAAAATTCCTTGAATTTTTTTTATCCTGATCCGGTCAATTAAGACAGAGGATATATATTGATTGAGGTTGATCAATAGCAGCTGCTCAAAGAAAAAATTAATTCACATCCTCCTTCCAAGATATTGGGTGGCGGGAGAAGGATTTGAGAGTCTGAAAATGATTCTACAGCAGGAAATATTGAGTCTTCAGAATACTTTAAAGGAGCAGAAATACAAGAGCGGCGATGCAACGGATCGCCTTTTATCAAGGATCGCAGATAGAAATGACATTATAAGGATCAACACTCTGCGATGGGTTCTAGAAGTAATTGAAAAGTTGGAGAATCAGCAGCACTAATCCAACCGATCACAAGCAGACATAAATGGTTCCCTCTTTTTCTATCGACGGGTACAAGATCAGATCACCGGATTTACGCCACTCAGTACTTTGTTCCATCCATGTGTTCTCCTTCTTCCATGACTTCATGTTTTGCAATTTGCCGGTGAAAACATCATACTCATACCCATGCATCCAACATACAACATTATCACCTTTCAGTTCGCCTTTGACAAGCGATGCTCCCCGGTGGGGGCAGGAATTGTTACAGGCAAAAACTCTGCCGTGCAGCCTTCCCACTAGAACTTCAGTATGGTCTACATTAAACTTTTTCATCGACCTTTCTCCTATTTCATCACTATTACAAATTGGCATGTATGACATAAAGAAAAAAAGAAAAAAGGATAATAAAAATTAAGGAAAAGGAGAAGAAGAAGAAGAAGAAAAAGAAGAAGACTCTATCTCACAGGTGAACAAGGCTACCTTGAGAGCCCGTGTGCGGAGACTGACCTGGGAATTTCCTTCTAAAGTGACCTGAAGGTCTCTTTGAAAGAAGTTCTATGAACCA
The DNA here is from genome assembly GCA_036566425.1 of Nitrososphaera sp. Lineage (GTDB taxonomy): Archaea > Thermoproteota > Nitrososphaeria > Nitrososphaerales > Nitrososphaeraceae > Nitrososphaera. Next base: position 28,764 of record DATCWI010000055.1, on the reverse strand, counting down.
AGCTTCATGTTCGACTTCTTCTTGCATTATTCTTTGAGCAATGTCGTATGTCCTTGGATCTTTTCCAGCAGTCATGTCACAGACTTCGCCCCAGGATCGAATTGCACACTGCTCTGCCTCTAAAAGCACTTTGAGTATTGAATTTATATCTTCCCAGTTGTCAGGCAAATATGCATCGGGACATCCTGCTTGGTCTGCAAACTTTCTAATATCTCTCGGAAGAGAGCCTCCAAGCTCATATAGGCGAGGAACCATGGCCTCAAAATGATTTCTGTCCTCTATTCTAGCGTCTTCAACTATTTCCTTTATGCCCTCCCCTTCTAAACCCGTACAGTGCATTCTTAATATTGTATAGTAATAATACGTCGTAAATTCAGCTCCTACGCCTGCAGTAACCAGTTTTATTAGCTTGTCGATATCAATGCCGTTCTTTCTTAAAACCTCTAATGCGACAACATTCGGTACATTGCCTTTCGGACTTTGTGGATTTGACATATAAGCTGCGGCAATTTATAACATAAAAGGATTGACTCCCTTTGATTTCATGTCTTTTCCTAGTAGAATCCTCCATGATGCTCAGTTATGGGAAATAGAAGGTATGATGACTGAAATAGGGCCGCAGCGTGTATATGCTACCTTACAATAAGGTTCGCAGAAACGCAATGTCAATATGAGTATAAACGCCAGATTATTACGATTATTCCATAGGTTTGAAAATTTTATATGCCCAATATCTAGTCGAAGCAGTGGGAGACACTAAATGAAAAGGCGCAAGCCAGTACTCATTGTTGACGATGGTTCAGACTCTCTTAAGGCTGTGAACCTTTTGAGGGAAAAGGGCATAGAATTTGTACCATATGACATCAAAAAGTTTGCAGAAAGCTGTTGCGGTGACTTGCCCACAACAAAAGCGCCATCCGTATTTGCATCTGAAGGAGTATTCAAAGGACTAAGTGGAGTCGTAGAGTATGTCGGTTTACTAACCCTGTCAGGGACCAAGGAAGCAATCAACAGCGAGTCTGAGAGTGCATATTGGTAGCCATAGAAGCAATAGAAAAAATTTTTTCTCACAACGGCTCCCAATTTCTTAATTTGATGTTCACGTAGAGTAAAAATATCATTGTTATTAAGGTGGTGAATATTGCCGTACGTATATTTCTCATTCTTTATCTGTTTCATCTCGTAGGAAGAATATAATACATCATGGTGATGATATCATTGTCAATTTATCTCAGGAACTACTACCTTAGTAAGAATTGTGAGTGCACTTGTAATTTGTCATGATTTGGTTATTCCAGAAATAACGACTGAGATGCAGATTGGGCAGAGGGAAAAAGGGACTGCTTGTGAAGTCAGTGAATGGGGACGGCCATTATGGGAGTGCATGTGTAGACATAGATTAACTTCAATAAGTTTTGTTTTATCGTTCTTTGAGAGTATTACCAACACACTATCAGTAGAATAATATAATGCATACCTGCGACAATTCTCATGCCCGCCAAGAAATGGCTTGAAGATGACGTATCACTAGCTCCGATAAAGGGTCAGACGATCGCAGTTATTGGCTATGGCATTCAGGGACGTGCTCAGGCATCTAACATGAGAGATTCAGGACTCAATGTAATAGTTGGCCTCAGGAAAGGAGGCAAGACATGGAACCAGGCTGAGTCGGAGTCCCACAAGGTTATGGAAGTTGCAGAAGCTGTACAATCAGCTGACATTATTCATATCCTTATTCCTGACATGGAACAAGCTGACACTTACACAAAAGAAATTGCGAACCATGTTACTGAGGGCAAGGCTCTTAGTTTTTCCCATGGAGCAGCAATACATTGGAAGTGGATAATGCCGCCCAAGAACGTTGACATTATAATGGTCGCCCCAAAGGGTCCAGGGCAGCGGGTTCGTGAGCTCTATCAAGAGGGATTTGGCACCCCATCACTTGTTGCTGTTTATCAAGATCATACTGGCAAAGCATGGGATAGGGTCCTTGCTATGGCAAAGGCAATAGGCAGCACACGGCCAGGGGTTCTACAAACTACGTTTAAAGAAGAGGTAGAGACTGATTGGTTTGGCGAACAGGTTGACCTGTGTGGTGGAGCCCATACGATGATGATGAATGCCTTTGAGACTCTTGTCGAGGCAGGCTATCAGCCAGAAGTTGCGTATTTTGAATGTCTTCATGAATTGAAGCTAATCGTTGATTTGGTGCAAAAGTATGGCATTGCAGGGATGTATAACCGGGTCAGTGAAACGGCAAGGTACGGAGGTCTTACTCGGGGGCCGTATGTCATGGATAAAGAATCCAAGAAGAAGATGGAAGACGTTCTCAAGCAGATTCAGTCAGGTGAGTTTGCTGAGGAGTGGATAAGCAAATACAAGAAAGACGGCAAGAACTCCTTTGCGCGCTATATGAAGGAGATTGAAAATCATCAAATAGAAAAAGTGGGCAGAGACATGCGAAGAATGATGTGGCCAGACGCACCTGAAGTTTAATCTAGAGCAAACCCCCCTTTTATGTTTTCAAGTTAAACCCTTAGAAGAAAAAAGAAGCTGAGGAATGAGCAACCCGGCTAGCAAGAGGTAGAGCGTATAAAGATATGCTCTCTCTGTCTCTGTCTCTCTATTTTCTATATCCTTACTTGATATTTTCTCTGATGTGACTAATAATGACGGGAAGTGGGGTACCTGGCCCAAAATTGCCAGTCACGCCCTGTTTTTCCAGCTCATTTCTATCGCTTTCAGATATTATGCCGCCTCCAACGACCAAAATATCTCCTCCTCCCTTCTCTTTAAGAAGTCTTGCCACCTTCGGAAACAAGGTCAAATGAGCACCGTTTAGCAAACTCATTGCCACTACGTCGACATCTTCATCGATAGCCATATTGGCAATCTGTTCTGGTGTACAGAACAACCCAGAATAAATGACCTCCATGCCGGCATCACGAAAAGCTCTGCATATTACCAGGGCTCCCCGGTCATGTCCATCTAGTCCGAGCTTGCAAACAAGAACTCGTATTGGCCTTTTTTGCTGTTGCGAAGCCGCCGACATTCTACGTCTTGGAATTGGACCTTCTGCTTATAATATTTTCTTTAATTTTAACACAAACAAGTAAGATGGGGATAATACATGCTTTTAACTCCTAAACGGCAATAGAAGCTACAATTCTTGTGCCCTTGCCGCATACCTCTTCGTTATCGGCACTATATCCCGTGTTGCATGCATGAATTTTAAACATCCAAAAATGACACTATGATGCGAGCTGGCACGTAATTCGATATGACAATACTTCGATCGCTCTCTTAGCCAATGAGCGTTTCAACAGAAATAGCAGGTTATTTACCTTGGACCCTATCTCAGATTATGTCGCATATCTAAAAGATTATTTTGCTGTTATCATATTCTGTGATATTGCTGTATCACCTGCTCCCGATCTAAAGGGTGTGAATTCATAAATACAAAAAGCAGACATAGTACCTTGTATGTCCTCACCACAATCTTCATCCCCTCTATCATCGGAGGTCGAGGAGCTTAGGACAAGAGCCGTTAGAGAGCAGGTAGACCTTTACAGACAGCTTAAGGAACAACTGATCAAAGAAGTCGAGAAATATCAAAGAGAAGGCAATCACAAACTTGCCAGCATTATATCTGACTCGCTCCGAGTATAGTAAAATTCGACTTTTTGGCAACCGACAGAAGCAGTATTATCCTATGAATCAAATTATCAGTGCTTTTACTATATTGAATTGTCATAATTGTATCTCTATTCTGCTTGAGGTTATGATATAATATTTGCTCCTTACATAGGGAGTTGTCACCAGTTATATGCCGTCATATACTATTCGAGAGGCTAGCCTGCATATTGAGAACATGAGATAGGATGTCTGTAAATTACAGGTTCCCTCCTTCCCTCCATAAGATCAATTAACATTAAGGAAGTAATCTCAGCCAAATCCGTCCTAAAGAACTAATATTATATATACAGACTATTACATCCCGGTGTGCTTCCTATAGTAAAGGGTTTGCTTGCAGGTGAGCGACGCGCTCTTGCAAGGGCAATATCAATTGTGGACAATGACGAACCTGAGTCTCGCGAAATCATAAAACAGATTTTCAGCAAGACAGGCAATATAAGGACAGTGGGTTTTACAGGTCCTGGTGGAGCGGGTAAAAGCTCGCTTGTTGGCAAGTTAATACCCGAATGCGAAGCGCTTGGTTACAAGGTTGCAGTCCTTGCAGTAGACCCTACAAGCCCCATAACGGGTGGTGCTATATTAGGAGATAGAGTCAGAATGCAAGGTAGCCTTGGCAACGAAAAAGTGTTCATGCGAAGTATGGCATCAAGGGGAGCAATGGGAGGCATTTCAAAATCGCTCAGAAATGCAATCAGAATACTTGATGTAGCCGGTTACAATATTGTGCTTATTGAAAGCGTTGGTGCAGGCCAGCTTGAGGTTGAAATCTCTAAAGTCGTCGATCTTACAGTGGTTGTGTTCACACCGCACACTGGAGACAATGTTCAAGCCGTAAAAGCTGGCCTTACGGAAATAGGCGACATTTATGTAGTAAATAAGGCAGACTTGGAAGGTGCTACTACCCTCTACCAAACAATACTGGATCTCATTGGCGATACAAATAGAAAACCTGCAGTTCTTAAGACATCTGCAAAGACTGGCACGGGTGTGGTGGAACTAGCCAAGAATATTGATAAGTTACTAAAAGAAAAAAGCATTAATTATAAAGAACGCGAGAGAAAGATGCTGGAGGTTGAGTTAACAGACATGATTTTAAGTAACCTCGAGAAAAAGGTTTCTTATATGCTTGCTCAGAATAGAAAATATTCAGAGTTCATTGACAGGTTGGCTAGAAAAGAGATCGATCCTTACGTTGCGGCAGAACAACTGGCGACTATCCTCCTTAGGTGATCAAAAGTATGGCAAGCGAGACTTTCAAGACCGATTCAAACATACCCGTTAAGCGAGTATCTACAAATAATGATCTGAAAAATTATGATGGCCTTGCTGAAGAAGAGCCAGGCAAGTACCCGTATACCCGGGGCCTGTACCCAGAGATGTATCGTGAGCGACCTTGGACCATGCGCCAGTACAGCGGCTTTGGTAGTGCAGAAGAAACAAACAAGCGTTTCAAGTTCTTGCTAGATCATGGGCAGACGGGTCTTTCACTGGCATTTGACCTGCCAACTCAGACTGGCAGGGACTCAGATGACCCGCAGGCAGAAGGTGAAATTGGAAGGACAGGTGTTGCTATTACTTCGATAAAGGATATGATGACCTGTTTTGACAGCATACCGCTTGACAAGGTCAGCACTTCAATGACTATCAACTCAACTGCATCTACTCTATTATCGCTTTACATCACCGTTGCTGAGAACCAGGGAGTGTCGCCGGACCAGTTGCGAGGCACTACTCAAAACGATATTTTGAAGGAATACATCGCACGAAATACCTACATCTATCCGCCCAAGCCCTCTATGCGCCTAATTGGTGACATGATAGAATATTGCTCCAAGAAAGTCCCGCAATGGTACCCGGTCAGTATTTCTGGTTATCATATGAGAGAAGCTGGTTGTAACGCTGTGCAAGAGCTAGCCTTCACCTTTGCAAACGCAATTGAATACATCAACACCTGTACAAGCAGAGGGCTTAACGTTGATGACTTTGCTCCTAGGCTTTCATTCTTTTTCTGCTGTACTATGGAATTCTGTGAAGAAATTGCCAAGTTCAGAGCGGCTCGCCGGATCTATGCCAAAATAATGAAAGAGAAGTTTCATGCAACCAATCCTAAATCGCAGCATCTCCGCTTCCATGTTCAGACATCTGGCGAATCACTCACTGCCCAGCAAGTCGACAATAATATTGTCAGAGTTGCGACTGAAGCCCTTGCTGCAGTACTTGGTGGATGCCAGTCATTGCACACCAATTCCCGTGACGAAGCGCTTGCGCTTCCAACTGAAGAATCAGTCAAAATCGCACTCCGGACTCAGCAGATAATCGCTACAGAGACAGGTGTCAGCAAAACGGTGGATCCGATGGGAGGCTCCTACTACATTGAATATCTTACGGCCAAGATAGAAGAGGAAGTTAACGGGTACCTCCAGAAGATAGATAGTATGGGAGGTGCACTAGTCGCAGTTGAGAAGGGTTTCTTCCAAGACGAGATCAGAAATAACGCCTATCAATTAAAGAAAGAAATTGATGAAAACAAGCGCATCATAGTAGGCGTCAACAAGTATCAAGATGAGCATGATGTCGAGCCCAAGATCAACCGAATAGATCCGTTGTTGGAGCAAAAACAATTGGCAAATGTCAAAGAATTCAAGAGTAATCGCGACAAGTTAAAGGCTGACCAAGCGTTATCACAACTGCAAAAAGCAGCTGAGAAAGATGATAATAACTTAATGCCCTATATCATCAATGCGGTTAAGAGCTACAGTACGCTTGGAGAAATTAGTAGTACTTTGCGAACTGTGTTTGGGAGATATGAACCAAAGATATCTTTCTAGGAAGTAATGAAGCTACGGCCAAAGAATAGGAATAGAGCTAGTCATAGTAGTAGAGCTAGCGTTTCTCTGCCAGTCAAAAAAGCTGCAGAGGTTTTTGCTTGTACAGCTATATGAAAGGAAGGGCGTGTATCGTGTTGAAAAGATCCCTCCGCCCTTAACTGATGAGATTTAGGATATAACGCCTCGTCGATTGATTGAGATACAGTTATGCATACATACTTAGGATTTGGGAGAAATAACCCATTTAACTGGATTCCATGAAGAAGGCAGCCTATTGCGAGAGAATCTATGCTTAGACTCCACACGCGTGCATAGTTAGTCCAGTTCTTCACTGCAGTGATATGAAGGGCAAGAAATTTGACATTAGGTTAAATAAACTCTTATTGATTCTAAATATCAAATGAGAGTCGATCATATAGCTATTGCAGTTAACAATGTGCAAGAGGCACTAACTGACTATCAAAAAATACTCCATGTTGACGAGCTGAAAATAGAGGAAGTACCCAATGAAAAGGTTAGAGTCGCAATGCTGATGCTTGAAGACACTAGAATTGAATTAATGGAACCAATGTCTTCAGATAGCCCAATTTCAAAGTTCCTACAAGAACGAGGGGAGGGTATACATCATATCGCAATCACAGCTGACAGCATCGAAAAAGATGTTGCACGCGCCTCTGAGAATGGAATGAGAATGCTTGGCGGATTGCGGACAGGCTCGTATGGCCGTAAGATCACGTTTATACATCCCAAATCTCTCCACGGCGTCCTAACCGAGTTTTGTGAAGCGCCGCCCCACCAGTCTAAAGACGCTGCAAAAGAATAACAAGATAAGATTAATAATCGGATTTTGTTTTGATTGCAAGATTGCGAACAGCTTACCAAACTGCTGACTGAAAGCGTGGAGAGAAACCATGCAAATGCACTGCTGCTCTCCGGGGGGCTTGACAGTAGCATACTGGCAAGCATACTACGACCGGAATACTCACTTTCGATTGGGTTTGGAAGGGCTGCTCCCGATCTTGCCTATGCACGGCAGGTTGCAGAAAGATACTGCAAACACCATGTTGAGATTGTTTTTGGACCGAACAAAATGGCAGAATTAGTCGAGCAGGTTATACTGATTTTTAGAACATTTGATCCGATAGAGATCAGGAATTCTGTTGTAGCTCTGGCCGGCATCGAGTGGGCAAAAAGCGATGGTTACTCTAACATAATGACCGGCGACGGGAGCGATGAGCTCTTTGCTGGCTACAACTATTTGTCTCGCTATTATTCTGACATGCAAAGGTTCGATTTAGAGCTTCGACGGTTGTGGGAGATTATGCATTTTTCTTCAAGAAGACTAGGCGAACATATAGGCATCGATGTCAAAACACCTTTCCTTGATGAGACTTTTGCCTCATTTGCAAAGAAAATCAATGTGAACGAAAAAGTGGGCGTACATGATGGCAAAAAGTGGGGCAAGTTTATTCTGAGAAAATGCTTTGAACCTGAATTGGGTCCAGTAGTATGGAGATCGAAGCTTGCACAGGAACAAGGAGCTGCCACTGATTGCTACAAACAGTACGTTGAAGAAATGATCGACGACTTGACTTTTGCAAATAAGAAAAGAATAGCTGAAGAGCAAGAGAGCGTGAGAATAAGAAGCAAGGAACATCTTCATTATTATGCCATTTTCAGAGATTACTTCCCTCCGCCAAGAGAGGAAGGAAAAGAGGATGATAGTTGCACATCCCGTTGCTCCGATTGTTTTGGATGCGTTGCACCTGATACTAGGTTTTGCAGAAAATGTGGTGCTTTTCCTGTTGTGCCACTTTCACTTTGAATACTTACGAGGCTTCTTTGTAAAGATTCTCTTGCAGCCATCACAGCAAAAGTAGTACGTCTTACCATGATGCTCATGGCTAATTGCAAGTTCCTGATGCATTTCAATACCGCAGACAGGATCAACAACAGGCATGACACTATGCAAAAAACCCTACGTATTTATTGTTTACCAAAAGCGATGATATGATATTATTTTTGCAAAAGATGAAGATCTTTAGGTATTTGATAAGCTCGATGCATATACACCTGAACTTAAGATAAAGTCGGATGTCTATCTGACAGTGGGTTAGAATTTCCACTTCTATTGATTGTAGATCAAAGAAAAAAGAGAACTCATGCCACGACTTATCTGCAATTGACTCTTGGGATCTTTATTCTATGGTTGTATGATAGAAGATAACACCTTCTCCAAACTTGTTATTTTTTCAAAAAGCAAAAAATAGAAAAAGCGGGGTCCGGTTGCCCAGACATTGTCGAAATCCTAAGTTTACGGAATGGACCTGCTGTACAGCTTTCCTTCAAGTGCTAGCTTGTACATTTCGGCCACGTATGGGTTCTTGGCTGGCGTTTCTGCACCCAGTTCGACCATTCTGGCATATACTCTGACTACATAAGCCAGAGCACCCATGAATGCCACGACGACACCCATGTTAAACATCCAGTGGTTCGGAACTGCAAAGATTTCTTCGACGAACCAGAAGTGCCACATTTCGTTGATACCGATTGTGAACATTGTGGCTAGGTAGCCAATGATAGTAATCTTCAAACCGGTGTTCATCGAATTGCCTGGTCCCCTAAGGATTGGTACTCTTCTGTCATATACTGCGACAAAGCCCCAACCCAATGGGAGAGCTACGAAGTGGCTGTATAGCCACCAGTGAGCAGGCGTGAATGCGCTATCTCTGATTGCCGTCTGGTGCAGCGAGCCATCGACGAAGTTGTCGACCTCTACTGAGGCTGCAATTGAACCCAGCATGATGACCATTATGTAGATCTTCTTTAGTCTCTGGATTTCGACTTCCTTTGGTATCAGTGCTGGCATCTGAGCCATACACATTAACTTCACGATCCGATATTTTAATATGCAGTTGAATAAACTAAAGACAAACCCCCAAGATATTATTCATATATTAAAGAACATGCACAATTTTTTATTATATAAAATTCAAAAGCATAAATTTCGTAACGGCGACAAGTTAGACACTAATGCTAATCATGGATGATAATCTGTTGATAATGAGTGGCAGCTCGGTCAAATACCTTCTCTTCATTGCCTCAGCTTAACTCTGAATCGTCACTGCTGCCGTCCCACTATATGGTCTTCTCTTTAATTAATTCTCTTACTTGCACCGAAATCGAACAGAAAATTAGATTAAAAAATAGCTGATATGCCGTTACGTCTGTGTATATGCTTGCTCTAAGAAAAAGGTGTATACTCCTCGACTAGCCGTGACAGGGGGAAGCGATCCTTGCCAACTATTTTTATATCGACTCGGGGTTTTTTGTCCTTTCCCACTTCGATTATGTTGTAGCAGTTTTCAAAGAACCCTCGAAATCTGACAGAAGAAGTAGTGCCAGCATAGGCTATAGCCAGCCGCCCGAGGTTCCACATCCAGGGTCTGTGTCTGTGTCCGCAGAGCACAAGGTCAACTCCCGATTGTAGGCATGTACGCAGCGTGTCACCAGCGTCAAGAATGATGATCTTGTCCGTACCTGTATCGGGTATCCCTATCAAATGATGATGCATTGCAACTATTTTGGGCTTGGTCTCCGGATATTTGCCAAGCATTTTTTCCATCCAAAGATTTTGACGGTATCCTACCTCACCCTCGTCTCTGTCAGGCCTAGCGGTGCCTAGTGTAAAGATAAAGGCATCATCAAATTCATAGATCTGCTTTGTTGGAAAGAACTTCTTGAACAGTAAATATCCCGTGTGCCGATAATCGTGGTTACCTGCTATTACGATCTTGTTTGGACATTCAAAACGCTTTAACTCATCCCTTGCCCTTTCAAACTGAAACATTAACCCGTCGTCTGTCAAGTCGCCAGTTACAAGTATTGCATCTGGCTTGAGCTCATTGACTTCATCAACTACTCTGTCAAAGACGCTTTGGACATAAAGGCCGCCTATGTGTATGTCAGATATCTGAACTATTTGCAATTATTATTCCTATTATATGGATGCATGAAGCTATATAACGCATATACAAAGTAACACTATTAATGTCCCGCCCAGTTTGTTTTAGCAGAGACGCATCACTTGCCGAAGCGCAAAATAAAGGAAGAAAAACCAAAGAAAAAGCTGGGCAAGAAGGAGCTGCTGATAGCTCCTATTGCTATGGGGGCAGCAACACTTGTTGCTCTTGTCATTATACCTACTTTTGCCCCTCCACCTAATCCTACAGAGGTATGCCTTAAGGAAGGCCAACACAATATTGAAACATTCCAGCTTCACCCAAGAATTGAAGTAATTGTTGACGGCAAGCAGTTGATGCTGCCTGATAATGTTGGCAAGCAACCCAAAGACGGCGAACAATGTATGCGCCCGATCCATACAGACCAAGTGGGCAATGTGGTGCACATTGAATATATACGGCCTATCAAGTTCACACTCGCCGATTTTATGAGGATTTATAACATGAGTAATGCAATTAATGTGGTTGACAATTCGACAGGTGCGCAGGTAATCAACACATTAAACCTCACGAATTACAATGTAGGCTACTCCTATTTCTCAGAAACAGGGGAATTTACCAAAGTAGCAAACCCCTCTGACACGCCAGCATTCCCTCAGAATAACGAGATGGTTGCGCGTATAGAGCTCACAAGTAAATAAGAATAAATAGCGAAAAAAGGGGCCACCTCTTTGTTTGGCTAGCAAGAAAACTGCAGCGATAATACTAGGTGATGGGACGGGGCCTGAGCTAGTGGACGCAATGATCAAGGTCCTGAAAACTTGTAATTCCGAAATTGAACTAGTCTTATGTGATGCTGGATCAGAATGGTGGCAAAAGAATGGAGGTAATTCATATATCTCTCCAGATGTATGGAAGCTACTTGAAGAGACGGATGCCTGCTTTAAAGGACCAACCACTACGGTGCCAGTGCCAAACGCTCCACGCAGTGTCGCAGTAAGCATCCGCCAGAAATTCGAGCTTTACGCCAATATTCGGCCGATCAAGACATACAAGAATCAGGAAAGACAGCTTGACTTTGTTTGTGTGCGTGAAGCCACAGAGGGACTGTATGCGGGCATTGAATTCAAGATAAGCGATGATTCCGCAATAGCTATTCGCAAGACGACTAGGAAGGGTTGCGAGCGAATTGCGGTTGCAGGGTTTGAGGCTGCTAGGCGGAGAGGTTTTGAATCCGTCTATGCAATAACTAAAAGAAACATTCTCAAAGAGACGGACGGCATTTTCTGGGCTGCTGTCGAAAAAGCTCAAAAGCAGTTCAAAGGTATACAAGTTGAGGAATACTATATCGACAACATGACGCAGCAGCTGGTCAAAAACCCCGAGAGGTTCAACAAGAGTGTACTTCTCAGCACTAACCTTTTCATGGACATCGTATCAGAATGTGCTTCAGGTCACGTCGGATCGATTGGCAATGTCTACTCTGGTAACTATGGCGATAATTATGCAATGTTCGAACCAGCACACGGCAGCGCGCCCAAATATGCGGGCCAGAACAAGGTAAATCCTGTTGCAACCATCCTTTCGGGTGCCTGGATGGCAGAATACCTCGGAGAGAAGCAAATCTCCGATGCAATATTCAATGCTACAGAACATGTCATCAATGAGGGCAGATACGTAACATATGACTTGGGTGGTACCGCAACCACATCTCAAATGGCAGATCAAATTGCCCTTCGGGCCAGCAACATGCTACAAAGGAAATAGGAAAAAAATGCTCAAAGACTCAGTTCGACAATAGAGAGCGTCTCATAGAATAGTTTTTTTTGCTTTACTACTTTTTTATGCATATTGTTCTCTATCACTACCCTATCAAGAGCAGAAGAATCGGCAAATGATGAAATGACAATCAGTATTTTGCCATCTCCTGCAAGGAGGGGTAACGCCGAGTTAACAAAATGAATTGTTGTTTCTATGCCCTTAGGGCCTCCAAATATAGTAGGATCTGGCATGTTGTTATTGTTGTTGCCTCCATGATCGTTAGGCAGGTATGGCGGGTTGCTCACTACAAGATCAAACTTGCAGCTACCAAATGCCGATCCGGCATCGCAGCATACAAGCAGTACCTTCTCTGATGATGCATACTGCTTGCAGTGTTGCAACACTTGTAGCTCAATATCCGAGCCAGCTACGTAGACAAAATTTTTTTCAAGTATGTGGAGCAAGAGGCCAGATCCCACTCCTATCTCAAGAGCCCGCCTGCCATTGTAATGTTCAATGCAATCTGCTAACAGAAATGTATCCTCAGATGGAGCGTACATTTGATGATATCCACTCCGCCATTCGGATAAGATCTGTTGGATCAATTTGATCTATTTTTCTGCTTCCATAGCGGTCAACATCAACAATAATAATCCCTATTTCACCAGCAACAGAGGATGCCTTCTTGTTGCGCCTTGAGAATAATAGGTTGATATTTCTTACCGTCTCTTTGCTAATAGTGTTGATAGGAGTAATTCTGATGATCGAAGATTCTACCTTAGGTTGCGGCTCAAATGATTCTTTTCTAACTTTGAACAATTTTTCTATAGTAAAGCAATGAGCTGCAAGTGCAGAGATCGCCCTATAGTTCTTGTCACTAGGTCTTGCAATGAGCTTATTTGCAAACTCTTCTTGCACCATAACTATGGCCCTATCAAATTTTTGTATAGATAACCATTCAATGGCATCTCTGCTCCTCGAATAGGGAAGGTTTGAAACAAAGATATCAAATAAAGGCGCATGCTTGGTTTTGAAAAGATCGGCTTTTACTAGCCGTAGGTTATTATTAAGATATTGCAACAACTGTTCTTGGGCTTTTTCGTATAGATTGGCATCAACTTCATACGAAATTACTTGCTTGGCATGTCTACATAGCTCCATAGTAAGGATGCCTTGACCAGTGCCAGCCTCAAGAACAATCTCATCTTTCCTTATATTTGCAGCAGAGACGATCCTATCAACGATTCGTCGGTCAACAAGCATATGTTGACCAAATGCTCTTGTAATCTTGTTTTTTTTTAATGGCAATTATTTTCTAACAAAAAGATTCATTCTGGCCTGTCCCACTATTTCGTCAATTATTCTCTTGGCTACAAGCTTGGCAGGATCCCTCAGCCCTACCCTGTTCTGAAGATCAGAAAAGGTTTCAAACTTTTTCTTGTCTCTTTCCTTAATTATCGTCATCATATAGGTTTTGCCAATGCCAGGGATGAGCTCCAACGCATGTATCCTTGGGGTTATTGGCTGTGCATTGTTGATGTAATTGACGAACCGTTTTTCATTGGCAATCACTACCTTTTCTATTATGTTTGCCAGCTCGTTCTTTGCAGCTTGTGAAATATCGTTATATTCTAGCCTACCAAGTACACTTGACACCTTCTCACGAGTCTCTCTGCCTATATAAAGGCGCTCGCCTATTTCCACCGTGGAGTTTGGGATTCCCAAAAGTTCTAGCAGAGTTAACCGCTCCTCTCCTATTGCCTGGATTATGACACCTTCTCTGCCTCTAACTGTTATGGACTTTCCCCTTGGTGTAAAGTCAAGAACGTATGCATACTCTTCATATTTCCTTGCTTGGCTGTGCTGCTCTGCTGTGCTAAAGTGTCCAGTGTCTGCAGTATGTTGTGTAGAAGATGCTGTTGGTGGTGACTGCGGTGGTTGTCCTGTCAATGTTCAACCCCTATTACGGGAGGGTGAATATTTAACTTTGAGTATTTTCAGCCTTTAAAATATTTAGCATCTTTCCTAGTGTCTCTGTCAGGATTAACTTCTTCCATCCAAAGGTAAATGCTCTCAGCTCCTCAAGTGACGTAGGCATAATGTTAACTATTTCCACTGCTTCCTCCTCTGTTAGGTCGCACTGCTCTATTAGCTGGCGTGTCATCATCTGTGCTTTTTGTGACTCGATTTTCGCAAATTTCTTAACATAGTCGGCAGTCCACCTTTGGATCTGATCCATGTCGTCGGGCTTGACGGATTCGAGGATTTCTTTTACATGTGGTAATGTAATTATTTCTTTCTTGATAATCTCTGTCATTGTTTATGGTACCTCTGCAGATGTTGTTGTTGCTCCTGCCCGTGACATCTCTGGAGTACCTGCGAGGAGTTTGATATGGTTGAACCTAGTTTGTAGTATCTTTTTCTTGTTGCCAATCATCACCGAGACCTTTAATGTGCGCCTTCCAACTTCTTCAATGACTCCTATCTTGCCATGGAACCTCCTATGAGGGGTCGTGTTGTGTTCTCTTGGATCAATATGGACAACAACCTTGTCCCCAACCTTGTAATCGTAAAGCAGGTATGAGAGGCCCCTAACTACATTGCTCTTCGTTAGGACTGAGCGAGCCTTTACCCTGGTACCGTGCGAGTGTGGCATGGGAGTTCAGTACTATAAAGCCTTAATTTAAATTATCTAGCTTCGCTGACATCCGAGATGCCGCTGTTTGATAACGTAAATATGATTTCTCTTTCCGCATGATAGGGGCTGTCAACCATCCTCGCAATGCGATTCTTGCCGGAACGCTTCAGATATATTCTGTAGGTGCTAGTGTGGGCCAGCACATGGCCTCCCACAGGCCTGACCGCGTCTCCAAAGTATGCGTCTGGCGATGCTTGAATCTGATTTGTAACCACAACAGCTACTTCATATGTATCTGCTATTCTAACCAATATGTGCATAAATTTGTTCAGACGCTGCTGTCGCTCCGATAATGTTGCGCGACCAATGAACTCTGCTCTATAGTGTGCAACTGCAGAGTCTACAATTATTAGTCTAGCATTGTTATCTTCAATTACAGAACCTGTTTCTTCGATAATAAGCTCTTGGTGGGCACTATTGTACGCCTTGGCCACGATTATATTTTCAAGCGCCATTTGAGAATCAAGCTCTCGTGCCTGAGCAATGGAAACGATTCTTTCTGGACGAAACGTATTTTCGGTGTCAACATAAATCGCCTTTGCAGCAAGTCCACCTTGTGATACTGACTGCTGCACCATTATGCATAAAGTGTGACAAAGCTGAGTCTTGCCAGTTCCAAATTCTCCGTAAACCTCCGTAACGGCCTTTGTCTCGACGCCTCCCCCTAACAGGTCATCAAAGCTTTTAGAGCCTGTTGATATGCGATCCTTACGTTTGTTGTATAGGCTCGTTGCGGTTACAAAACTCTTGTCTATCATTCCCAAATCTTCCAGCATGATTCTGGCCTTATTGCATATCTCAACTGATTCATCCATTTCCATTCCTGTGGATTCTGAAATGTCTACAGGTCCTCTAACGAGAAGGTCTCGAATCGATTTAAAACCAGCCTCTCTGAGGCGCTTCTCTGTGGCTGGTCCTATCTCCTCTATGTTATAGAGAGCCAGTTTGCCTGAAATTGCATCCTCCGCAGTCAAATGAATGTACCGGTCTAACTTTGCATGTGTTATTAATTAGCATTGATTAAATTAGAAACTCTACGATTGACGCGCAGGAGCAAAATATATATCATTGTTCTTTCTGGTCTATTTAAGAATAAAGATATGATGGAAAGCAAGACGTTAGTTGCAATGGCTCTTGCGACTGTCATGGCCGTGTCCATAGTTTCATATATTCTACCCGCAAGTGCACATGGTGTCCAGGCACAGCTTCAGAGTAGATTCGTAAGAATTGATAATGAACAATTCTCAGATCAGACCCTGAACACAGGTGAAGAATTGACTGTAACTGGCGAACTGACAAGTTTGGTAAACAGACCACTAAGAGCATGGCTATCACTATTCAGCGAATCGGCAAATGCAGGCAATAGATGGGAGTTCTTGTCTCGTGACCCCCCCGGTAACATATTTGATATTCCTCCAGGAGCAACGATACCATATTCAATTACCGTCAGAGCCCTTGAACCAGCGACATACCACGTACATACACAACTCAACGTTGAGTCTGTGGGACCAGGTCTTGGAAGGGGCGCGACAGTGAGCGTCACAGGAGAACCAATACTAAAGCCAATTCCATATTCAAACATTATCTATCAATGTATAATCATCGGCGTTGGCCTTGGAGTAACATTCGCAACGAGACCGTGGCAAGTCATCTAAACACCACTTCCCTTTTTCCTTTTAATTCCCAAATTTTCTAAAATATTCCCACACACGAGGGAGATACTTTCTTAAACAGAATCGTGAGAGGTAAGATGATTATTACTGCTTGATGGATATTATTGTTATTGTTCTTGCTTCACCAGCTCGTACTTAGAGGTGTACCCTCGCGGGTTTATCATCATCCCTTCATAATTAAAAGTTGACGAGTTGCCCACTATCACGGTAGTTATCATGCCTAACATGTCTTGATGCTCAAGCATTTTCTCCAAAGTAGTCACAACCAGCTCCTGGCTATCCCGATAAGCACCCTTGACTATTGCTATGGGAGTATCCGGCTTTCTGTATTTTAAAAATATCTCCCTTGTGTCTCTCAATTGATGAACCCTTTTTTTACTTGCAGGATTGTAGATGACAGTTACATAGTCGCCCATTGCTGCAGCCTCGACACGCTTGACTATGATGTCCCATGGGACTAATAGATCACTCATGCTTACAACTGCAAAATCTGTCATCAAGGGTGAGCCTACAAGGGCAGCACATGAATTGAGCGAAGATACACCTGGAACACATTCTACATAGATGTTGTTGTCCTTATCCTCTCTACTCCAACCTTTTTGAGCCAAGATTTCATATATGAGTCCAACCATGCCATAGATGCCAGGATCTCCAGATGAAACAACTGAAACGACCTTACCCTTTTCTGCAAAGTCGATCGCTTGATTTGCTCGGTCTACTTCCTGAGTCATAGCGTAACGGTATACTTCTTTGCCTGCTATGAGATTCTCGACAAGGCTAACATACGTATCATAGCCTATAATGACTTCACTTTCCTCAATGACCTGCTTTGCTCTATACGTCATATGATCATGGCTGCCAGGACCAACTCCAACAACATATAACTTGCCCTTCTTGGATCTCATTCTTGTATACGGTTGATAATTTTGACCTTAATGAGTTTTTTTAATTAAAGTCAGCTTAATATGATGAGGAGAAATAAAGCGCAGATACAATGGCAATTACTGCGAACATAGTATTATTATTATTGTTCATTTCTAAACCAATGAAAATAAGTTAGCGTTTAAGGCTTTATACGAGTGAGCTCCAAAATGAGAAAATTTTTAAAGACCGCCAAAAGGCTCCATAAAAAGTTGGGACACTACTCAAGCTTACCTGTAAGTTTCTTGTATAATTTCTTAAATACGAGGTATTGTATATGAGGTCATACTTCGTATCCTCCGATACATTACAAGCAGATAACGAGCGACCAAGAAGTGAAAAACTCATTCTTGCACATTAGAGTCAAGAGAAAACCAATTTATCCTTTTCCAGTAGCTTTGGCAAGCTCAAACTCCTCATGCAAAGCTCGTGCAGCCTGCTCGCAGTCCCTGTCATTTACAACAAACGCCAGGTTGAGTTCAGAGGAACCCTGTGTTATCATTATCACATTGATATCATATTTTGCTACAGCGCCAAATACTTTGGCTGCTACTCCCTTGATCCCGCGCATGCCTGATCCTACTACTGCAATGACTGCAACATCGTCATTGACTTGTATCTGCTTTATTACCTTCCCAAGAAGGCTCATCTCCAAAGTAGTAATAGCCTTGTCAAGGTCTGTGTTTCTGACAAGCATTGAAATGCTCGATTCTGAGGGGCTCTGAGATATCATCATAATGTTAATACGGTTCTTAGCAAGGGTATCAAAGATCTTGGCTGCGGTGCCTGGTGCTCCAACCATACTGCCGCCGCTCACATCGATAAGAGCAGTATGGCGTATCACGCTTACGGACTTGACTATTTTCTGGGATTCCTTGCTCGGATTTTGTGTAATAATGGTTCCGCTGTGATTGACATTAAATGTATTGCGGATTCTTATCGGAATCTTAGTGTCGACAACGGGTTCAAGAGCACGCGGATGCATGTATTTTGCTCCAAAGAGGGCCATCTCCATTGCTTCAGAGAATGATACTTCATTGAGCACTCTTGCATTCATGACCAGCTTTGGGTCTGCAGTCATTAGCCCATCGACATCGCTCCACAACCACACTTCTTTAGCACCTATGCTTACAGCAATTATTGTGGCTGTGTAGTCAGATCCGCCGCGTCCAATAGTCGTAATATTACCATATTGATCAGCGCCAATGAATCCAGTTACTACTGGCACAACATCTTGCTTGAGCATCGGCTCTAGCTTATGACTAACCTTAAGTTTTGTCGTGTCTATCAGGGGCCGTGCCTCGCCAAAGTTGCTATCGGTGAATATTCCTGCTTCCTTACCCGTTAGGTGTTCCGACTTCATACCAAGGTCCTGTAGAGCATACGACACTATAGGGGTGGATAGGCGTTCGCCAAATGACAGAAGATAGTCAAGTGATTTTGCGGTGACCTCTCCTAACAGCACAATACCGCCCAGTATGTCTTCTAGCTCGTTGATTATCTTTTTGACTGTGGTGAGTGCTTCATTTTTCAACTGTTTGTCTGAAATCGCACCCTGTACAATTTGTATGTGAATATCGGTGCACTTTTTCACGAAGTCATCTAATGCTGTCTTATCTCCTCGCTTGACACTGTCTGCTATGGATAGTAGGCCATCAGTCATGCCTCGAACTGCAGAAACCACACACACTATTTCGTTGCTCTTTTTGTGAGACTCTATCAATTGTGCGATATGTCTTACTTTGTCTGGAGAATCTACAGCAGTTCCTCCAAACTTCATAACCAGGCGCATAAGCGGTCTAATCCTGAACTCTAGGTGCTAGATAGAAATGGATCCTCCCCACATTTGCTATCTTGAACTCCAGTCTGAGCGGCATTTTACTTGAATACTCTGCTGTCACTGAGCCACCCATTGAGACAACTGCTTTAGTAATTTTAGACAAATAGTCAATGCTATATGTAGCCTTGCTTTCCTCCTTGACTTCCAGCTCCTCCAACCCTTCATTACCTGCCTCAATAGTTATGTCAGCTTCGCCAGAATCTCCCCTTCCAGAGAAGGTTATACTGCCTGATTTTGATTCAACAGAAATGTATTCAGACACTACTTGAACATCAGACAATACCTTGTCAAACGCGGCAGCTGTGAATACTGCTTTGGAGTTAAAGTTAAGCTTTGGAAGCGGTGTAGAGCTCGCCGAACTCTCTATTAAGCGGCTCTTATATTCTCTTTTGTAACTATTCGACATTTTTAGATGCAGCATGCTATCATCGCCAATGCTGATCTCAACAGCGTCTTTCTTGTCCGCCCTTCTTATCAGCTTTGAAAATTCGTCGACTCTAATTCCGAATTTTACTAAGCTATCGCACTCATACTTTTCAAATGCGTGATTGGGCCAATGAATATCTATAAGCGCAATGTGGGAGGGATCCATGCCTCTAAATGAAATACCTTCTGCCGCAGCTTCAAAAGTGGCTTCATCTACGAGTGTCGAGATTGCAGAGGCCACCGCCTTCCATTCTTCTGGTGATTTGCTCTTAGCTACAAAAACCAAATTCATCTATTTGGCAGGGCAATTCAGATTTTAAACATTGCTCTATGCTTTGAACTGACATCTTCAAGTAATCTTCTAGGCATGAAAGGTTTGTGTCTATTCTGAAGACGGCGGGGACTATACCCTAGAAGGCGTTTAACTGCTGTGCCTGCTCGTCATTAGTTAGTCTCAAGCAAGCAAGTAATTCTTCACCGTAGAGAATCAGGAATTATTATTAGCATTCCACTACCGATTTCTCAAATGTTCTTCAATAAACGATTATCTGATTTCAATGTATATGGCATTATTTGAAAATATCGACTAACACCTTATAATTAGACTACTTTGTAAAAAATTACTGATCAGTTTCCCAGTAGCATAGCATATTCTCTACATAGTAGAGGGTAATAATGGGGATGGATAATAGTGGACAGGTGGGTATTTTGAAGTGTCGACTATGCGTAGTTGCGCCAAGTGTGATTACATTTAGTGCAGCGATAAAATTGAGTGGTTGCTTCATCAGCAGATCTTGTCTGGAGCATCCACCAATACGCAGTCACATTCTTGCACTGTGGGCAGTCTATCGGGGTCGTCGGTAGTGCCTCAACGCTGTCGCCCTCCATGACTTTGAGAGAAACGTCTTGATTGGTTCTGATGTCTACTTCTTTCCTACCCTCCTCTTCAATCCTTTTAGTTTTAAACCCACATTTTGGGCAGGCCATGCTCTCCTCATCGCCTGGTGGAGGCCTCAATCGTGTTTCGCATTTTGGACAAAAACGCATAGAGTGTGGGAACCTCGCTATCTCTTAATGGCAGACTTGACCATGCTGAGAAGCTCTTTAGAGTACTCCTGTGCAGAAGTTGATGCATCCTGTATGACTTCCATTGGGTCTTTTCTCTTTGTACCTACCCTCAACTGAAAGTCTTTTGTAAGCGGATGCTTCTGGACAACTCCTGCAAAATCTATGCTCTTTTCCTTCAGTAGTTCATGTTGAAGGATATACAGAATGGAGATATCTTCTTCACGTATTTTTAACTCAATTTCGTTATCTTTGACATCTGCAATTTCCACAAACATGTGCGTTATACTGACAACAACTACTTATTGAAGATATAAATGATACCTTTCTGCCACATGGCAGATAATAATAATAGTTTCATTGACCACATCACACTTGCCAAATCCCAAGAAAGCGTCAGACCTGATCAACCACTGACGCTTAGTCTGAGTTTCAGAATTCAGGGAGACATAAGAGATACATTTTCCCAAAAGAATTGGGAGCGAGCTTACAACAAGCATGACAAGGGTTTTATTATGAAGGTTGAGATTGATCTTAAATCTGGTAGAAGAAGGATTGCACTGATCAAACTTGTGAGAAAAGCCGCACTCTTCTGGACACGCAACCCAAAAATACCATATCGGATATGGGTGTCGATAGTAAAGGATGACGCACCGTTTTACCCATTAACTGAAGAGGAGGCAAAATCCCTGCTGTTTGATGTCAATAAGGTTATTGAACTCAAGGGTAGCGACCTCCTCCTTTCTGGCACCCACAAGCTTTATGCAGATATTAAGGTGACATGGGGCAAGCATCTGTTTACACAACCGAATGAAATTAAAGGTAGGTCAAACTACATAGAATTGGTGCGCATTGCCGCCCCATAATAGTACACTCAATAGATGTTGTAAATACGGCGTCTAACGATGGTTTATAAGATTAAACGCACAAGTAATCTTACAGTGCAGACGAGTTTACCTGGAAAAGATGCCCAGCTATATACAAGATTAGCCAATGGTAGGGTAAAGTGCACGGCGTGTGCAAGGTTGTGCGAGATACCAGAAGGCAGGGTCGGCCTGTGTGGAATCAGGGGAGTTGTAAATGACAGGCTGCGATTGTTTGTCTATGGAAGAGTGATCGCTGGCCAGATAGATCCTATAGAGAAAAAACCTGTAACCCATTACAGGCCTAGCACTGACATATATTCAATTTCTACCACAGGTTGTAACTGGCTTTGTCAATATTGTCAGAACTATGATATCTCTCAGAGGCGCAAGGTGGAAGGTACGGAAATGACGCCAGAACAGGTCGTAGAGAATGCTGAGTACTACGGCGCTCATGGTATAGCCTATACATACAATGAGCCCTCGATCTTCATAGAGTTTGCAAGGGACTGCGGTATAGAAGCGCACAAGCGCGGTATATTCAATATCTTTGTTTCAAATGGTTATGATACTCCCGAATCTGTTAGTATGATGAGTCAATTCCTCGACTGCATCACGGTCGACTTTAAGGGAAGCGGTAAGCAAGAGTTTGTCAGACGATATATCGGTATACCTAGTGCTGACCCAATTTTCCAGACACTCAAGGAAATCCGAAACAAGACAAAGATCCATGTCGAGATCACTGACCTTATAGTACCAAAGGTAGGCGATGACTTAGATGCAGCAAGAAAGCTTTGCAGATTCGTATATGATGAACTCGGGCCTGATACTCCAGTTCACTTCCTGCGATTCCATCCTGACTATAAAATGATGGATTTTGACAACACACCTGTTGAAACGCTAGAAAAGCACTATGAAGTTGCAAAGCAAGAGGGTTTGAAGTATGCCTACCTAGGAAATGTTCCAGGCCATCCTTTGGAAGATACATATTGTCCAGAATGCAGGACAGTAGTCATAGGGCGCTACGGTTTTAGCATTGACTCATGGAACCTGGACAGTAACAACTGTTGCAAGAACTGCGGCCAGCAGATACCCATCATCGGCAAGTTGCAAAAAGTGAGAAAGAAGAATTACTTTCAGTTTATTCACTAGAGAAATAAGAACTGGCTGTGATTCATTATGTGAGTAACGGTATGGGATTATTATGTACGTGTTAGCTGTCATCTCTCTCTCTCTCTCTCTCTCTCTCTCATAACAGGTAGGATCATGATGGCTATGTCCTATAGAAATTCGCAGAACAATCCCTTCATTAGGATTGCACTTGAAAGAAAACGAATTGAATTAGTTCAAAGCTTTACTGAAGCCCTGTTTCTGTGTATACATTTCTCGCAGTTGATCCTCTATTCCTGTGCTCTATGCAAAAATACATATCTCTTATCCGCAGTCTGAGATTGAACCTGCAAAATAAGCAAGGTCCATTCCCACATAACATCCATAGTTAAGGTGGGGGTGAAAGGCTGGAAGGAAGATCGCAGACTAGTAGGCACAAGCACGATTGCACTCATCAACACGATAGTTCTATTGCTCAACCAAAATGACTACACAGCATTCACCTATGTACCATAGAATGGGTGCGCAAAACTAACATTCGAGTTGCATGTGCGTTGGAAGAAAGTGCTAAGAATTCACAACGACTAACAAACACGCACAAACACGCACACCCAACATAAGGATAATTAACAGGGAGTTACAATCTCTGCATGTAACCTTAATGCTTGGTTAACAGTAGTAACAATAAGTCAAGGGCTTTCGAAGAAGGAAAGCGTGCCGCCTGGGTATCTGTATGGACGCTATTAGCTATAGGTGTCGCAGAAGTTGTTATCTCTACTGCAACTGGCAGTCTGACTTTGTTAGCAGATGGTTTAGACTCAATGGCTGATGCGCTTGTTTCGTTCATAGTTTGGTTTGGCATAACTATGTTGTACAAGCCCAAAAGTCGGCTATTTCATTTTGGTTATGCCAAAATTGAAAGCTTTGCCGCATTTATAGCGGCAGTAGTAATAGTAGTGCTTGGTGCTTTCATAGTCTATCATGCTTACGAAAGGATAGTCCATCCTGTCCACGTAATAAATCCAGAAATCACAATGATTACGTTAGTTGCAGCAGGCAGCATCTCTCTGCACAGAGCTTTTAGAGTTAGGAAGGTTGCAAAGAAGTACAACCTCATATCTCTAAATTTAGATGCCAAGAACTCTATCAAAGACGGTAGCGCTTCCTTTGTTGGATTTGCGAGTGTTTTGGCTGGCTATTTTGGCATACCTTACATGGATGCTATAGGTAGTATGATAATAGCTGGATACATCTTTTATATGGCATATCAAGCGTTCAAAGAATCTTCACTGGTCTTGGTAGATGCAGTCAAAAACCCCGAAATGGAAGACCAGATTGCAAGATTTGTCGAGCAGAAGTTCAATGTAAATGTAGATGATGTGTTGATAAGACCACTGGGCCATGCATTTTCTGCACAGCTGCATGTAGTGCTAGACCAAAATTTGACACTGAGACAAGCACATGAGATACTAACAAGAATAAATGTTGCGGTATCAGAAAAATTCGGGACAGAAGAAACAACGGTGATTCCACGTCCTGGTTAAATAAGAATCTTAATTTTGTTGAGGGTATCCTGCGAGTGTAAATATATCTCACTTCTTCCAAGATTTTAGGCTTAGTTAAGCACAATTGCATCCTACGAAGTTTCTTCTAGTGGCGAATTATGATTAGTTTAAGTCCTTGAACTTCCAGCTCAATCACAAAGTAACAGTTGCATGAGCAATCTTAACAAGCATTCTACTACCACTGTTGCAGCTATTATCCTTCTCGTCCTTTTGACAGGATTGATACCATATCAACAATCTCAGCATGTCCCCTTTACAGTCGAAGCAGGAGAACTAGCATGCATAGGCTATAATGAGGCTGAAAATACTGTTGTCATAAACTGCAATTCTTCCTTTTCAGATGTAGTTCAAACCATAAATGATACTGAAATTCTTGACAACCTTGGCAATGGTGAATACATACTAGATGCTAATTTGGAGGTAGCTGATGGAGTGAGCTTTGCCATGACTTCCAATAGCGATGGTATGCAATATCTAAAACTTGCTGGTGAAAATGGGATAATAGTTTATGGACAAATACTGATAGATGGTGTAAAAATCACATCTTGGGATATCGCTGAGGAAGACGTTATTCAACAAGATATGGATGGTGCCGTTACTAGAGGATATGTGCGATTTGCTGGGAGCGAAGGAGCTCAGATAATAAATTCAGAATTCGGATATCTGGGAGCGTCATCTGCCAGTGGAGGAGGATTGGCACAGAGAGGGTTGGATGTTGTTGGTAGGGGAGATCCATCTCACGACATAGTGATTAGAGGTAGCAAGTTTCATGATATGTGGATGGCATTTTATTCTAATAGTGCATACAATATTGTAGTCGACAGCAATGAATATTATAATAATATACTGTATGCTTTAGATCCTCATACCGGAACTAATAATATGAGTATTACAAATAACTGGGTACATCACAATCGATTTGGTATAATCTGTTCCCTCGATTGCTACAATATTCTAATCGAGGGAAATACGGTTCATCACAATACCGATTATGGAATATTCTTTTCAAGAAACATGCACGATTCAATAGCAAGGAATAATCATGTCTATAATTCAAGTATTGGAATGGCCGTAGCAGAATCACCAAATAATCAGATTTATAACAATACAATTGAAGGGGCAGCTTCACACGCAATACGTCTGATTAATCCTGAATTAGCAGATGATGGTCTGACTGAGGGCAATTTAGTCTATGACAATACCATAATTAATTCTGAAAATGGCATCGGAGCAGTAAGAAGCCAGGGTAATATCTTAGAGAATAATACGCTTTCAAACATAGAATCAGGCGAATACCGATTGTCAGGAGGTTCAAGCTTGATAATCAGAGGACAACACTTCGATAATGCCCAAATATCCAGTACGGCTCGGGGCCCGACAGCCATGTAGAGATTGTAGACTCGGGAATAATAGAAGTGACAGAAGGAGTACTTGATGAAGGAGATGGTGGGGAAGTTGTGGCGGGTGAAGGCGAAGAAGAAGAGGAAGAATTTGAACGAGTCTCATATAATACAGACGTAGAACCCTATAATAGTACTTTGAGCAATGATGAAGATATTACAGTAGACTCACCATAATAGAACCGATATTATAAGCAGATTCAAAAAGGGTACAAGAGTATATCTTCATATTCTTAGTACCTATGGAAGCCACATTCACGCATACAATTTGTTATTTCCTATTGTTTTCTTTTCGGCGTAAATGTTATTGCCCGATCGCTCTAGTTCATCTCACTATAGAGGAACTGGAGGTATCACATGGGGGATGCTCATAGATTGAGATTCATCCACATCTTTGTTAGATGAGGAGAGAATAGAAGAATAAAGGGATAAGTCGATACACGTTTTTCGTTCTCTGTTTCCACTTCCTCTCTCTATCAACGGAAATCTTTTATAGATTGTATTCGTGCTAGAGATAAAATGATTAATAATATTAAAAACAACAAAAAGAATGACAACAACCGAATCATAGTAGTGGCGACTATCTTCACATTAGCAATAATGATGGCTACATCGACTATGGCATCTCCAGTAGCAGCAACTACCACAACCGCAACAATGCAGCAGCCAGTAACTGTAGCGACAGACAATCAATCTGTAAATGTGCTAATAAGTTGGGATCCAGCGGTAATAGAACCAGGTCAAGATACAGAGGTCACGCTTGATTTTCAGGACCCTTCTTCAGGTGAGTCGATAGATCATGTAAATTACAACTTTGAAATAATAGACCAGAATAGTGGTGAGACAGTTCAGTCAATGACAGAACTTCACACGCATTCTGGTTCTGATGAACAAACTGTGACATTTGATAATACAGGAGGCTTTAACTTTGTAGTGACAATCATTGGAACTGGCATAGACCCACCATTTGATACTACTCAGAGTGGCACTGCTCAAACAGTGATCCCTATAGGGCAGCAAGTAGCGGGCCCCACAGGAGGTAATGACACATCAGGACCAACTGTCAATGCGACAGCACCAACAACAGGTGTTGCCACTGGTGCACTATCTGTATGTGATCCAACACAAATAGCAGGAGTGGGAGGAGCGGGCCAAAACGCTACTGCCAATACGACAACAACAGGTGGAGGAGGTGGTACTAACACTGCGGTAAGTAACGATACTACTTCTGCCACAACTGGTACAATGACTGCAAATGCTACCACCACTGCAGGAGGAGGAGGAAACCAAACCACGTCATCATCTCCTACACAGCTTATAGAACAAGCATGTACGGCCGCATTGAATAATGATACTCAAGGTGTGCTGATGAACCTTAACTCAGCCCTAAATGCATTGAGCAGCGGTAACATGACTATGACGGCTGCGGACGGCGTAGAAGGTGAAGAAGAAGGATAAGTAGAATAGCAGCAGAGGATATATACGCATACTCCTCTGAACTGAAACACAAACTTACTTTTCTTTTTTTATTTTCTTCCTATACAAATTGTTGAGATGTGCAAGGAATGAAGCAAGTCAAGCGCTCATTTTGGCAGGCTCAAAAAGCCAGCCCTTAAGGCGCTGCGTAATAATGAGTTAGATCATTATTAATTAACGCAAAAATTGTCTTTCATGTACTAAGATCAACAGTTGGTGGATAACTTCAGCAACGCCTAACCTATTCATTAGATTAAAATTGCACTCCGACAGGGAAGGTCTTGTCAGATAATGGGGTCGTTGTCTAGCATGGTATGATGCCAGCCTTGGGCGCTGGAGGCCGCTGGTTCGAATCCGGCCGACCCCACTAATTCTTCCAGACATATATCTGCACTGAGTGAAGAGAAGCTATTGTAGCTAATTTCAACCTACGCGCTTACAATAATCTGCGAAATCCTCTCATTGTGCTCACTGCTCCTACTACTCCTACTCCTACTACGCATTGTTATTGAGAGCTAGTCATAGTCCTTTGATTACGTCTAAAGTTACGAAACGCTATATGATGTAAATTCGATCGCATTCTGAGGAAGTTGGTAGTTTTCTTTTGCTGCCTGTGATAAACTGAGCTTAACGTTCAGCACATATCGTTTATCGATATAAAAAGGTACATTGCACGCATGATAATTGACAAGATCAAAACAAGGATAATTTTCTTGCTTTCAAACTCAAATCCAGGGAGGAGGAGAGATTGATGCTAGGTAACTCCCCAAAAAGATCATGGCCACTGCTCTAACTACCTTGCCGGCCGATATGATTATCATAAATTTCTTGAAATCATATCTTTTTGCTCCTGCAATAATCGGAATAATGTCACCTAAAACAGGAATCCATGGTGACACAAAGATTATTGTCCATCCGTATCTTTCCAAAAGTTGACGGTATCTGCTATGCTTACCCTCATCCTTCCTTTTATTAAGACGACCGTTGCTAGTAGCATTATTATGAATATTATGGTTGTAATGTAATGATGGTTTGTTATTATCGGTATAATCCTCTTCTTCTTCTTCGCCGCCTTCTCCTTCTTCTTCAATCTTTTCTGTTTCTTTCCTTCTACTTTTGAAAATTGCAACTAACTTCTTACCGTACAATCCCGCGTAATAGCCAAGCGCTGCTCCAATAACCCAACTTGCTACCAATATTATCAGTATTTCAATCCTAGAAATGCCTGCGAATACTAGACTTATGGCAGTGAGCTCTGGTGGAAATGGAATAAAAGTTGAAAAAACTCCGTTTATAAATAAGCCTATTCTTCCATATTCTGCGAAGAGGGGATTATTTATGAAGCCGTTTATCGTGTCAATAATCTGAACAATCGACTCTTGAGGCGTCTGCTTGATAATAAAGATGCTAAAGAATATTATCTCGATTATCTTAAACAAAAGGAATCCCTAAATGCCTTTAACTTTCAGGGGAATTTTAT
>DATCWI010000093.1:0-8648 GCA_036566425.1 Nitrososphaera sp. | reverse complement strand
TTCCTGCTGCTCCAGCCATAGTGGCATTAGTTGCATTTCCTGCTGCTCCAGCCATAGTGGCATTAGTTGCATTTCCAACAGCTTGTCCTGTAACTTCTTGCGCACTTGTATAGTGTGGTGTGATTATAGCTATAGATGATGCTAAGCTTAATGAAAGCAGCATAAGCACCAAGGTTGCAAGTACAGGTTTATTGTTGCCTTCGTCTTTTGATAGCATAAACAATTAGATGATTCATGGCTTTTAACAGTTGTAGTTTTCAGTTACGGCATATATAGGAATGAACCTACTTTTTCCTTCGCGAGTGAACCCCTTTATAATCTAATCAATCGACTCCGTAGCTTCGTAGGTAAATTCATTCACAACCTCCCTACAACAACCGTGGTTCACGCGATGTAAGAAATAATGAAGATGGTATCTTTAATGGGGAGTCAACTTACGGATTGGTGCAAAGCAATGCTGGAGAACATTTGATGTTAACCCTTACGCAACAAGACCAATAGTATCTGGGGACATTTAATATTGGACTGAAACTAAATCAAACAGCACAGCAAGAACCTGGATAATGATGATGTTGTTGTCGCTGACCCTCTTATTCTTTTTATTGCTTAATTTTCCTTCTATGTCGTCGATAATAAAAATTGCAAATCGAAATAGTGGGAGTAAGGTAAGAAAAAATTGACAGAAGCCAACAACAAAGAAGAGATTAAAAAGACAATAATTGTAAATGCTAGTCCAGAGATAGTATTCAGAGCGCTCACCGATGAAACAGAGCTCACACATTGGTTCTCAAACGAAAAGGCAGTTCTTGAGCCACAGGTTGGAGGGGCTTGGATGTTCAAAAATTGTCGGTCTTACACTGACAAAATCCATACAATGCGAGGTAAGGTTTTGGAAATAATCCAGGACAAAAAAGTTTCCTATACATGGAATCTCGACGATTATCCAGACATACCTGAGACAATCGTTACATGGATGATAGAGCCTCTAGATGGAGGAAGCAGGTCTGAAATAATGCTAGTGCATTCTGACTTGGCCAACGACTTTGACGATGCAGATAGAAATTGGTCTTACTTCATTGGAAGGCTTGCAGAGTACTGCGAAAAGAAGCAGTAGTCCCCTGACCTAGGCCACAGCCAATGCTAAAGTGATAGGGATAGGCGTTGTAATCTTAAAGTATACCCGACTTGAAACCTTTGTTCAGTGCTTGGGATACTTCTTATCAAGCTTTGAGCCACGATCGATTATTTTTCTTCTAAATGTCTTTATTATCGTGATATGTAGGTGATAGCATATATATGTCGACACAACAGCAGACTGAAGAAAAAAATATTAAGATTGTCCAGCGTTCTTTTGAAGCTCTAAATACAGGAGATACAAGCAAGGCTTCTGAATTTATACATCCTAATTATTTTAACCATGAGTCTCAGGCTAGCCCTGAGCGAGCGAAACTTCGCGGTCCTGATGAGTTTATGGATACCGTCAAGAAGTTAAGGTCTGCATTTAGTGATCTGCATTACGAAGAACAGGAGAATATTGCTTCCAATGACAAGGTTGTTTCGTTAGTAATAGTAACAGGCAAGCACACGGGGGACTTCTTTGGCATTCCTCCGAAAGGTAACAACTTCTCATACCAAGCAGCACATATTTCGAGGATTGCAGATGATAAGATAGTGGAACACAAAGCGATTCGTGATGATCTGAAATTCATGATGCAGCTTGGCGTAATAGGCGCTGCGTCACAAGAGTACGAGCCTATCATTAACGCTTGGAAGGGGATGATGAATAAGCGTACATGACTCCTAGTTCTGGACGGTATATATCCGTATGACTTCATATGGAAGCAGGGAACTATATTGACGCAAGGCCCATAACAAGCTATGCGGATGGAAAAATGCAATAAGTGCAGACAAAATACCTTCTTTAGAAGGTTGTTGCTTAAGTCGTGGATTCAAACTCCTGCCAGTCCATCTTTTTCTACTACTACTACTACTACTAGACTTTTCAAAGAGCAATTTTTATCACTATTAGAATTTAATTTCAACTAGGAATTTTTATCTCATACATTTGCTTTAAAGAAATGATATGAACAACGATGAAAAAGGAAGAACAATCAATAATATCGGCGATAATATTAGTAGTATATGGACTAAATACGGCATTGACCATGAAGCAAGTAGTAATACTCCCGCAGAAATTTATGAGCAACGTCTGGTTCCAACAATGTTTGAGCCTTTCGCCAAAGATCTAATCCAATTATGCAATATCCAACCCTCTGATAGAATACTTGATGTAGCTTGTGGAACCGGCATAGTTTCTCGACTTGCTATAGAGTATGTAGATTCATCGATGGGAAAAGTAGTAGGAGTTGATATCAACCCTATAATGTTGAATATGGCACGTCGTTGTGCTGCTGGAAAGAATATTGAATGGAAGGAAGGCTCTGCCATATCATTGCCATTTCCAAATGAATCCTTTGATTTAGTGATATGTCAACAAGGATTACAATTTTTCCCTAACAGGATTAAAGCATTAAGAGAAATGAACCGAGTGCTTGTCAGAGGTAGTAATAGAGGCTATTATAAGGGAGGAGATAAGGGTTCTAGCTATGGCAGATTGGTTTTAAGTGTATGGACATCTATTAAAGATAGTCCAGGTTTTCATATCCTTGAGCAGATTTTGCAAGAGACAATCAGCCATGAATCAGCAACAATATTGCAGCTACCTCACTCACTTTCAGACAGCTCAACGTTGGTTTCTCTTGTCAGAGCCGCCGGATTTAATAAAATTCTGTCTAAAGAAATAACTAAAACAATATCATTTCCTTCAATTGAAGAATTTGTTGTTGGATATACAAATGGATCAATGTTAGCCAGTTACTTCTCCGACAACAAGAGGGTTGATACCATCTCAAAGAATAAACTGCTGAACCGTGCTACCAGCAAACTATCTCCATTTGTCGATGAATATACTGGAAAGTTGTCATTTCCTCTCAGCAC
Source organism: Nitrososphaera sp. (assembly GCA_036566425.1). Taxonomy (GTDB): domain Archaea; phylum Thermoproteota; class Nitrososphaeria; order Nitrososphaerales; family Nitrososphaeraceae; genus Nitrososphaera. Next base: position 5,651 of record DATCWI010000093.1, on the reverse strand, counting down.
TCATCTTATTTTTGCACAGAAGAATTCATAGAAGTTTTCAGATTCAAGTCCTTCTCAATCCAGCGCTTTTTTTCTGATTCATACAAATCTATTGTTAGTAGTATTTAAGCAGTGTTGAAGCCTGATTTTGCGTCGTTCTCTCTGGACATGGGTGGAGAGAGCAGTCAGCGTGAACTGACTTGTCCATTTTTTCTATTCTCCTCTTCCAAATTACCATTACCAAACCCTCTACCTTTCATTCGTGTGTTCTATCTTGGCTAATTATCGCTTGAAGAGTCATAGGGATACAGAGTGTGGAAAGAAAAAGAGTGTAGCGGGTGGGATTTGAATGGTACAGTTCTCTTTGCTATATCACAGTCCCTTTAGATGTGTAATGAAGAGCATCTCAAAAAGATGCGTGATGAGGTCGTGGGTTCAAATCCCATCAGCCAGTCTATTCCTTTTATCAATCTGGTAAGTTAAGATACTACTTTGAGGTTGTTCTAGGCAAATGTAGGACAGAACGGCTCACAAGACCGATGCCATATCCTTTCTTTATCGACACTTTTACGACAAAATTTGTAAGACTTTCAACTATCTGTCGACAGGCATGTCCTCCTCCTCCTCCTCCTCTTACAGTCACCGACCCCATTAATGTGTCTACAAAACCCCCTCTCTCTGCTGTCTGTGTCTTCCTACAGAGAATAACCAAAAATACTTGCTTGACAAGTTGTATGCCAACCTTTTTTGATAGGAAATCCGTATTGATGTTATGTTAAAAATGGTTGAAATGGATGAAAATGTGACGCTTGCTGAACAATTGGAAGAAGAACAAAAGGATAGTGGGCGCCCTGTAATCTTGATTAACAAATTCAATGTCAAGCCAGAAGATGTAGATAAATTGCTCACGGTTTGGGCAGCAAATGTAGCTTATCTAAAGCAGAAGCCAGGGTTCATCTCCACGCAGCTTCATTGTGGCATTGGAGGAAGTTGTGTGTTTATCAATTATGCAGTATGGGAATCCATTAAGTACTTTAAGCAGGCTACTACCGGCGATCCTGCATTTAGGTCAGCTCTTGCACGTTATCCTGACAGTACCGTAGGATCACCTCATCTATTTAGAAAGGTTGCAGCGCCTGGAATCTGTGTGGACTAGGCTAGGGCCAGGAAAAATGAGGATTGAAGACACACATGAATGGCATATCTTTGCCGCATCCCACTGGAAAACATAAGGTTGCTCGCATGTCGATTCAATTAATAGATGAGAACCGGTTGGAAGCTTATTCAACTGAAGGGAAAGACAAGAAAAGAGAGTTGGTTGTATGGATTTGGTATCCCGCATCGCCGATATCTGATTCTAAACCTGCAAGTTACCTACCTGACAAATGGTCTGAAGCAGATTTTGTTTACGGTGTAAAATTGGGTACAACGAAATTTGAATGTCATTCATTTGAAAATGCTCCTGTGTCTGCTTTTCAGCCTGTCTACCCCGTACTTATCTTTTCACAAGCAGGGTTTTCAGTATTATCATATTCAGCAATTATTGAAGAAATAGCGAGTCATGGCTATGTCATAGTTGGAATTAATCATACTTATGATGCTCCAGTTACAGTCTTCTCTGATGGAAGAGTAATACCTGCAAGTCCACAATTTATGGAAGGAGTCAATTCAAGAGCAGGGTTAATTGAAGAATCTTTTCAATTTAGAGCGGCTGTAGCCGACTACAAGACAGCAGACATCAAGTTTGTAGTTGACCAATTAGCGAAAATAAACAAAGGATCAAGTGTGTTGGCAGGTCGACTTGACCTAACGGGGTTAGGTGTGTTTGGTCATTCTCTGGGAGGAAATGCGGCATTAGATTTTTGCAGAAAAGATAATCGTTGTCAGGTTGCCGTAAACCTAGACGGCGCTAATTGGAATGAAGTTGGAAAAGTGGGGCTAAAAAAGCCCGCGATGATCATCGCAGGGGAGCATCCTGAATTTTCGTTACCCTGTGATGAAATGGTGATTGCTAAAGTCTTTCCTAGCATAGAATGGTGCGAAGAGGAGCGGCTCCTAGTCTCTCAAGGATGGCGGATAATTATCGACCACGCGACTCCTGGCTATGCACTGACAATACTTGGGGCTAAGCACATAAATTTTGCAGATATTCAATTTACAGATTTACCCTCAGATTCACCATTCCAAGTAGTGATGGGTTCTGCCAATCCTGAGCTTATTTGGCGTATTACCTGCGATTACCTTCTTGCAATGTTTGATACGTACTTAAAACGTAAGACTCCATCACCGCTTCTTGATGGGTCAGAGAAACCATATCAAGAAGTCCTTCTAGGACAAATTTTTTGAAAGCTAAATTGACGTGGTCTGAAACTATGTCTAGCTTCCGCTGAACTATAAAAAGATATAATATGGTAAACCTTCGAACCCGATCCAATGGCAAGACCTTTTTTGTACGTCTCATGGATGACGTTCATAGCTGGATTGTTATGTCGTTCCTCGATCATTTTTTAGCTTCATCTATCATTTTTTGTATAGCTTCTTTTGTAGGATCGTATCTACAATGGACCACAAGAGGTGTACGAGTACATCATGCAGTGATGTAATTATAACTAGGCTAATACTGAGAAGAAAGGATAACCCTGAATAGATTCTTGGGGTAGCATAGATTCTACCTATTCTTTTCTGAATAATGTAGTAGCGTAAAATGGGCTCTCACCTCTTAAATGACAAGTATATGCTGTGGTATCATAACAATGTTAATCAACAACGCAGAACGAAGAAAACCATTTTTTGTATTGACAGATAATACTGTATGCATTCTCGCATTAACGCTGCTAGCAGGTAGCAGCTTTGAGCTCATTAGCCTCACCACACCATCAATGACTATTGCCTTTGCTCAAGAAGAGAATAATAATACTACTTTAGTAACACCGATCCCTAGTAACTCCACCGTCTCTACAACTACCCCCTCATCAGTAATTGAGCTGTCACTACAACCAATCTACCAAGAACACGTAAGAGATGTAAGCGAGACACTGATAAATCAGACGCATGCGCAGTTAATCGTTGAGGGAAATGGGACATTGACTTTGCCAAATAGCACAGAGACCATTAAAACTACCAGCACTGGAAGTGGGATAGTATCAATTTTCAGCACTTTCGCTGGAAAAGTAATCTTAACCACCGAAGATGGAAGCGAGAATGCCACTGCAACGTCTTATGAAATAGCACGTTCTAACAAGGAAGAGGGAATTGGCAAGGGTATTGCAATAGCGATAATTCATACAAATTCAACTGGAAGACTAGCACCACTAGACGGCATGATACTAGTGGGTCAAGAAGAGTTTCAGCCAGATGGAAGAGCCTTGCTCACCTATTGGGAGTGGCAGAGTGGAATACCATTCGTAAGGATGCAGCAGCCTCCGATGACGCAAGAGTCTCCAATGAATACAACAGAAATACCTTCCGAGCTTCCACCACCAACTAATGTGCCATAGACTCAAATAATGGACATAAACCTCTACTTTTCTTTTCTTATTCAATTCGCTTATTATTTTGTGTTATTTTGTACTGTAACTACTACTATGACTTCGCTCCTGTAGGTTTGGATTAGCTGCATTTCTGTGATCTCTCCTGTCTCAAAGCTTCGCTTGACGGCACAGAAGGTTACATGACGGTTATCTTTTCTTTCAATAGCTGCCGTCTTAGATAGACTCAATTAAGAAGGATGAATCTGATATCGGGGTTCAAATCCAACTAGTTCATTTCTTTTAATCTAGTTAACTACGGCATTAAAGTGAGCTTGATTCTAACAGTTGTCGACAAATTGGAGGATACAATAGTCGGGACAGTGTATGGCATTTCAAACAACTATGTTGGCGACAATAGGACATAGCAGTTTTTATTATAATTTAAGAATAGGAAAGAAAAATATGTTTAGGTTCATTATCTTATAGATATCAAGGAGTTATGAGAAATTCTTAATGGAGTTCGAAGAAGAAGAGGAGACGAATACAGTTGACACAATTTACTATTATTGATGCTCCCTCAATCTTGGGACTGAGACCGACTGGAGTACAGTATCTTCCTGAAGCACTTAAAGCAGCTGGTCTGATGACTGAATTAGGAGCTGAATATGGAGGACAAGTTTCTCCATTGGATTATAGTCCAGAAAGAGATAAATCAACACTACTGCTTAATCCTTATTCGATCAGAACATTCTCACTACAACTTGCAGACACAGTCACTTTGGTGCTACGAAAAAAACGGTTTCCGCTAGTGCTCGGTGGAGATTGTAGTATACTTATAGGAAACCTTCTAGCATTGCGCCGATTGGGAAAATATGGACTGTTCTTCATAGATGGTCATGCTGATTTTTACCAACCCCAAGCATCTCCTACTGGAGAAGTTGCCGATATGGATCTTGCAATTGTGTCTGGTCGAGGTCCGAATATTCTATCTAACATTGATGGTCTCAAACCGCTTGTCCGAGACCAGGACATTGTTGTATTCGGTTATCGTGATGCCGAACAATCTGCAAGCTACGGAAGTCAAGATGTCCGTGATAGCAACATGCATGTATTTGACCTTCAATATGTAAGAAAGGCAGGAACGATCACCGCTGCCACTTCACAGGCTGTTGAAATACTGGTGAATCATGAACTAGATGGATTCTGGATACATCTAGATGCCGATGTCTTGGATGATTTACTCATGCCAGCAGTAGATTATCGTCTAGGTCATGGTGGTTTAAATTTCGCTGAATTAAGTGAGCTCCTGAAAACTTTGGTTGCCTCAGGTCGTGCAATAGGAATGGACATTACGATCTTCAATCCTCAGCTTGATTTGGATGGGACAATAACAAGAAGATTCGTCTCCGCCATAATTCAAGGTTTATCCTAAAAGAATGGAAGGAATGCAAGCTTCAATCTACTTTTCTTGAGTCAAGATATGTCTGCTATCTTGGAGGGGGAGAGTCAGTGAGCTATGGTCGTGGGTTCAAATCCCACCCGGTCCATATTTTCCTGTTATACAACTAGGTATTGAATTCAATTTTTAACAAGAAAAAAATAATGAAAGGTAAATTGAGGAGTCTTTCTTATTGACCTGTGCTGTTACTACCGCCTGTTGCATTGGCAGTGCTGTTACCTCTTGATACCGTTGCGTTGGTCATAAAGGGATGGTCGACTAGCTGTACTTGTGGCGGAAATGATGGCAGGTCGTCACTAGGAATCCATGTGATGATTACTTTACCCCATGTTGGAAACATCTTTGCCATTTCAGCTTGCGCTTGTTCTGGACTCAATTCGGGCATCATCGGGTCTGCTCTTTCTGGTCTGAGCTCTTCCCTGTGAGCGTGCCAGTATGGCTTTTCTCTGTTTGGAAGCGAGTCGTACTGTTCTTGTGTGATTATGTATTCAATACCAATGAGAGTTGCATTGACAGAATTGGAGTCATAAAGCTGGCATACCATCATTACCCTGTAATGTGGCTTGCAGAAATGTTCGACTCTGAGCGATGGGTCATCAAAGTTATGTCTCACTGCATTCAAGTGACCTTGTGGCAAGTTGTAACCATCGACTGGCTTTGCAGCAGCAGTTGCATTCGTCATCATTCCTTGTTGCTGTTGAGCTGTTGCTGTATTCGATACTGGAATACTGAGCATCAGAGCA
>DATCWI010000056.1:0-7833 GCA_036566425.1 Nitrososphaera sp. | reverse complement strand
TTGCATGATGCAAGCCGCCGATTGGGTTGAAGGCATGATCTACTTTTCTCTCACTCTTGTCTTTACCGTTCACTACCATATCAAGCGCAGCCAACGTCGATCCCACGACATAGAGTGAGGCTTCAAAAGCACCCTTAAATGCAGGTGTATCACCCTTGTCTAGAAGCACACCTCCGTGTCTGGAAGCTACTTTAACCAGTTCAACATATGAGGTGTCATGAAATAATGCTGCATCTTGGTATCCTGCCGTCACTGGCTCTTCCACTATGATATTGTCAATGCTTTCGCTCTGCAGCTTGTTCCAAAACGCGTAAAGCCGGTCAGTCCCAAATGGATGAGAGCCTCCAAAGCCATATCTTGCTAATGCCTCACCATAAAACACAGCTGTCTGACACATTTTTGTGCTTCTGAGCCAATAATGGTAGCATCTCCAAATAAATATTCTCAACAATCTTTAGATCTTTGTCACTGTATGTTCACAGGGATTGTCAAAGGTATGGCTATGGTTACGTCAACCACAAAGAGCAGAAGCGGGGCTGAGACCATCATCAGAGTCAGGCTGGGAAAGCTTGGTCGAGGCCTGAGGGAAGGCGACAGCGTCTGTATAAATGGCGCCTGCCTCACAGCTACAAAGATATCAAAAGGCGAAGCTGAATTTGAAATGATATCCGAAACTATCCGACGAACGAACCTTGGTCGGACAAGACTAGGCGAAATGGTTAATGTCGAGAGGTCTCTGAGAGTAGGCGATAGGCTCGAAGGTCATTTCGTTTTAGGCCATGTAGATGGCACGGGCATAATTGAGGATATTATAAAGACTTCATCTGAAACGACCATTTGGATAAAGCTGGAAGGAGCGTTAATAAAATCAGTGGTATCAAAGGGCTCGATCGCCGTTGACGGCGTTAGCCTTACTCTGGTGAACGTTGAGGGTAATCGGGTCTCTGTCTCACTTATACCCCACACATTGAAGGTAACAACCTTAGGCATGAAGCATAGAGGCGACCGTGTTAACATTGAAACAGATGTTCTGGGTAAATACGTAATAACCAACTTACCAAGCGATAGAACTTAAAAATATTTAATCTTCCTCCCTGCATTATGTTCTGAACATGCCTATAATAACAGTGGCGACATATAGTGGAAGAACTCAGACGGAAAAGGATCGATTGGCAGAAGCGATAACCGATGACATTATAAAATTATGGAAGGTGCAGAAAAAGGATGTTGTAATAGTCTTTCAAGAAGCAACTCATGGGAACTGGTATGCATCAGGTGTTCGTTTATAGCGTCGGCCGGATAGTCATTAAGTACTGATAGTAATCTGAAGGAGGAATCTCGTCCTTGTTTGATTAGCTGACTTAATACTACCAAAAGATTGGTAGCTACCAGAATTTTAGTAATCTTTTAATAAGCTTAGTCAAAAAAACTATTAGTTGTCCCTTGCAGAAGTAATAGCAGCGCTCAAAACTGGCAGATTCGTGCTTGTCCATGATGACAAAGCTCGTGAAAATGAAATCGATATGGTGGTAGCTGCGGAGCATATCAAGCCTTATCATATTGCGACTATGAGAAAAGACGCGGGAGGACTTGTGTGCCTTGCAGTCTCAAACGAAATCACAAGCAAGCTCGGGCTGGTCTATATGCATGACATCATAGCAGAGATGGGCAAGGTAAACCCTATCTTTTCAAAATTGACCGAGGGTAGAACCAGCTATGGGGATAAACCCTCATTTTCAATAGCAGTAAACCATCGCTCTACACATACAGGCATCACCGATCAGGATAGAGCACTTACAATATTGAAGATGGCAGAAGTTTGCAAGAACATTGACAATGGAGGCATAGAACAATTCGCCAGGGATTTCCGAGCACCAGGCCATGTGCCGATACTTATAGCGTCAAAGCGCCTTTTACACGACAGAATGGGCCACACCGAGTTGTGCGTCTATCTGACGCAGCTTGCAGACATCATACCCGCAGTAGCTATTTGTGAAATGATGGACTCAGTGACGCACAGGGCGCTCTCTATTGAAGCAGGAGAAAAATATGCTGCAAGATTTGGCATCCCTTTAATTGATGCAAGCGAGCTCAAAGCTAATGCCAGGGTGGCATAACCAACAATTGATTTATCTTGCGATAGTAGTTTCGGAATTTAACAGCGAAGTAACTTTCAAGATGTTAGAGGGTGCAAGAGATCACGCAGCCACAGTAAGTGCTAAGGTAAACTACATCATGTATGTGCCTGGCACCTTCGATATGCCCCTTGCCGTCGATGGATTGTTGAAAAAGAAAAATGTAGATGCAGTAGTCACGCTAGGTGCTGTGATAAAAGGAGATACTAGACATGACGACATTGTAGCTGAAAATGCAGCGCGACTGATAGCTGATCTATCCCTAAAGTATGGTAAGCCAGTCACACTTGGTGTAGCTGGGCCTGGCATGACAATAGAGCAAGCAAGAGCACGAGCAAAGCTAGTACCTACCAGAGCGGTCAATGCGGCGGTAAATATGGTTTTGCGATTAAGAAAGCTACAAAAGACAGTCGGCGGAGGGATTGTGATAATAAATGATACAGCTGACAATAATTAGAATTGAAGGATATGGGCCGTGGACTCTCACTCTTGGAAGTGATAGAGAAGCACAGCTTCAGATGCTTCAGGCAAGGATCTATCATGATGTACAAAGACTATTCTCAGAAAGGGACGGCATTGTTTTCTTCAACAGATTCGATGAATACTTTGCGATAACAAATGGTATTGATGCGGACGATCATTTACGCATACAGAATGAGCTTGCAAGACTGTACGACAATATGTCAATGTCTATGACAATTGGCGCTGGAAAGACCGCATTTGAAGCGAATCTTAATGCTTACCGCACAAGAAAAGAGGGGAGGAAGATGCTCGACAACAACAACAACAACTCCAAGACATTTGGCAGTGTCAATTCTCATGCAGATATAGCACAAATAATGCATATCGATATAGACAGTTCTACTAAGGTTGGCAATTGGCTATCGCCTTATGAACTGACAGCACTAGTTATAAAGATCTATAGCAGGCTTGCAGAAGACTTCCTCAAGCACAATTCGCTTGCGTTCTTCCTTGGAGGCGACAATATCATGGTAATTTCTAATGGCATGACAAAAGAGCAAGCTGACGATGTGTTAAAGAAGGTGACAGCCGACAATGATATTAAACTTAACTGTGGCATAGGGATCGGTAAGACAGGCAGGAAGGCAGCAGAAGCTGCGACTAAAGCGCTTGACACAATCAGAGATCTGCGAGAAACAGGTAAAATACAAACAATTTACGAGATACAATGTCCTTAGCATTAACAAATGTCAGCCTGCTTTTGGGTAGAGAGCTTGAACATGTTGATAAGGGATACATTGAGATTGAAGATGGCAAGATAAGGAGTACCGCTGCTGGTAGTTACAAAGGTTCAGGCAAGAAGATGGATGCAAGGGGATTCATAGTCATACCAGGATTTATCAATGCACATACACATATTGCGGATTCAATAGGAAAGGATATAGCGGCGGGGCAGAGGCTTGATGCACGAGTGCATCCTGTGTTCGGTGTTAAGAAGAAAATTCTACAAAAGAGCTTACCAGAACATCTGAAGGCCTTCATTAGGAATTCTGCGATTTCGATGATGAAAAAGGGAATAGTTGCATTTGCTGACTTTCGTGAGGATGAACTTGATGGGATAAGGCTTCTAAAAGAAGCTATTAAAGGTTTGCCGATAAAATGCGTAACCCTGGGGAGAATAAATCATTACAGCAGCCCAACGGATGTATCTGGTTTACCATCCGAAAAAGAAGATCAGGCTAAAGATGTTGTTCGGATGGCGGATGGACTTGGAATAAGCGGCGCAAATGAAAACACTGATGCAGCTCTTGCACAATATAGGCAACTGGCAGGCAAAAAATTGATTGCAATACATGCCGCTGAGTCAAAAGAGACAGTCGAATTTTCCAAGTTACACACTGGCAGGAGTGAGGTAGACAGGATAATGGAACATCTAAGGCCGAACTTTGTCGTACATATGACAAATGCAACGGAGGACGAAATGTCGCTAGTTGCAAATAGTGGAACCGGTATTGTAATTTGCCCCAGGGCAAACGGTGTGCTTGGCGCAGGGATTCCAAAGGTTGGCCAAATGCTCAAGCAAGACTGCCTTATAGCCATTGGAACGGATAATGTTATGCTAAACTCTCCAGACATTCTGAGAGAGCTAGATTATATCTGGAAGGCGTCGAGAGCAACTGAGGGTGAGATGTTAAGAGCACGAGATCTATTAAAGATGGTAACTATAAATGCAGCCCAAATTTTAAGACTAGATAATGGGTGCATAGAGGCGGGGCGTGCTGCAGATCTAGTATTTATTGACAAGAAACATGTTGACCTCTATCCAATGCATGATCCATATGCTGCAATTGTTCATAGACTGAGTCAAAGCTCTCTCAGAGCAGTCATGATCAATGGGCGATTTGTGGATTGAAAGTAATAATCAACAGTGCAATGACAGTTGATGGCAAGATAGCGACATCAAGCGGAGATTCAAAAATTTCCTCAAGAGATGATCTTGTGAGAGTCCACAAGCTGCGGGCTTCTGTCGATGCCATAGTAGTAGGGATCTCTACAATTCTGGCAGACAATCCAAGGCTTACAGTAAGACTAGTGAAGGGTAAGAACCCTGCTAGGGTAATAGTTGATAGTAGAGGTAGGATCCCTCTGGACTCCCAGATAATGCGCACTGCGTCTAAGATCAAGACTATTGTAGCTGTCACAGATAAAGCACCCGAGGAAAAGCTGATGATATTAAGAAATATGGGCGCAGAGGTGCTGGCGATAAGCGAAGGCAAAAAGGGAAAAAGTGCCGCTGTGCCACACGGGGTTAACCTCAAACTGTTATTTCGTAGATTGAAAAAGATAGGATTTAAAAAAATATTGGTAGAAGGGGGAGGCGAGCTTAATTGGTCGCTTTTACACCTTGGGCTTGTTGACGAGCTCACAATAACGATTGCTCCAAAGATAGCAGGTGGAAGGCTGGCAACGACGCTAGTCGAGGGAGATGGATTTGACGAAATAGCCCAAAGCATTAGACTGCAGCTCAAGAAAATAGAGCGAAAAAAAGGCGGCGAGCTTGTGATGCACTACAAACTATAGCACTATAGAAGGATCAATACCCATAGTTATCCCTTTCACATATGGACAAAAATAATGAGCAGCAGTAGAGTATTCTTTTCACTCGCCCATGATTTTTAAGGTTCTTTCGACCATATCTATCTGTGATGTTCTCAAACGAACATACGCTGCAGAAATTCATGATGGAAAAGGCAGAGGGTCAATTTCATGACAGGTACGAGAAAGCACTTGACCAGGTGAGATCCGAGTTTGGTAGAACCTACACAATGATAATTGGCGGAAGCGAGGTAGCGACTGGAACTACTATAGTGCATTCCTCGCCTATTGATACGAGAATAGTGCTAGGACACATCCCAATTGGGAGTGCAAACCACGTCAGGAAAGCTATTGCAGCTGCAAAAAAGGCATTTGAGCGCTGGGGCGTAACAGACTACAAGGAGCGTGTACGCCTATGTAGGATTGCAGCAGACATCATCGCCGAGCGTAAGTTTGAGTTGGCTGCATGGGTTTCATATGAGAATGGTAAGAATCGTTACGAGGCCACAGCAGACATCGATGAAGCTATTGACTTTTTGCGCTATTATTCTGGTGAGATGGAAAAAAATAGTGGATTTGAAGCAATAACGAAAAGCGCCTACCCAAATGAAAAGAGCAGGAGCGTCATGAAACCCTATGGAGTATGGGCTGTAATTGCACCTTTTAACTTTCCAGCTGCCATTTTTGCAGGCATGAGCATTGGTGCAATAATCACAGGGAATACTGTAGTAGCCAAGCCGTCGAGCAATACTCCAATTATTGCATGGAAGTTTGCACAAATATTCAAGCAGGCAGGACTGCCTGATGGTGTGTTCAACCTAGTAATTGGGGCAGGTTACAAGATAGGCAATGAGCTTGTCAGCAACAAAGATGTTGCGGGCATTGTATTTACTGGTTCTCGAGATACTGGCTTTCATATGGCAAAGGAGTTCGCCAACACAAAACCCAAATTGCTAATTGCGGAGCTTGGAGGCAAGAACCCAGTGATAGTGACTGAAACAGCAGATATTGATAAGGCAGTTGATGGTGTCCTCAAAGCAACGTTTGGGTATTCGGGGCAGAAGTGCAGCGCATGCTCTCGTGTTTATATCCACAAAAAGGTGAGAAATGAGTTTCTCAGCCAGCTTGTAAAAAAGACAAATAACCTGCCTATAGGAAATCCGCTTGACTCCAATACCTTTGTTGGTCCACTTGCCAACGAGGAAGCCTACAAGAAATATCAAAAATACATAAAAGTAGCAGAGAAGCACGGCAAGGTGCTTGCTGGAGGCATGATCAGAAAGGAAGATGACCTAAAGTACGGCTACTATGTGGAGCCGACGATTATTGACTGTTTGCCAAAAAGACACCGTCTCTTTAAAGACGAGATGTTTGTTCCCATCCTATGTACTGCAGATTACGAAAAGTTTGATGACGCCATCAAACTCGCAAACGACAGCGAATATGGGTTGACTGCAGGAATATTTACAAAAAAGGATGAAGAGGTCAAAAAGTTCTTGGACTGCATCGAGGCAGGGGTTGTTTATATTAACAGACATGCAAGCGCAACAACTGGCGCAATGGTTGGATGTCAACCATTTGGAGGATGGAAGGACTCAGGTACCACAGGCAAAGGAACTGGAGGGCCTCATTACCTGATGGAATTCATGCGAGAGCAGAGTCAGACTATCGTTGTTGACTAGCTCAATAAATATTTCATTATCAGCATCAATTCTCTGTGATCAAACCATTCAAAGAAAAATAATATACTAGCCCAATAAGTAAAAGAAAGAGATAGGGTCGATTTGGATACTGCTGCGCTCACTACAGAAGCAGAGTATTCAAAAAAGGACTGGACAGGATCATATACTACACTTCAAAAAAAGTCTTTATGAAGGATTTTGAGGATGCAGAACGCAAGGTCAGTAGGGCTATTATTATTACTATCATTATTCTGTAGCTATTCGCACCAATTCAGAAAGTTCCTTACCTTTATCTTGGGAAAGTGCTGAAATTCCTCCGGTCAAGCTTTTAGCTGCAATACCTTTTTCTGCAAGTACTTCAGCTACTCGGAGTGAAGTATTGCCCATCATACAGACGAGCAATGTATTCCCATTATTTTCACCACCCAATGCATTATCTAGTTCCTCTGGAATCTTTTGGGTTGCTAATAGATGCTCCACTTCACTGGCTTTTGGGACAGAAATCTTGTTTTGATCAACGCCGAGTGAATTCGCAATTAATTCGATTCCTTCTTTGCGAGGAGTATACATGGTATGAATCCAAATAATTCTGTCATAGTTTCCGATATTTGATACAGCTTCCTCTAGAGGAATCTCTAGACGGTCCTCTTGTGTCTCTGGCACCGTTTCAATGCTCTTTCTGTACTTTTGTATTCCATCCGCAATTATTACTACAAATTTTGTTCCTGCATCTCCACCAAAATTAGCCATTTGCATTACTGCATAAAGTGCAAGGGCGCTGCTTTCCCCTATATCATATCCCTTGCTTACGAAAAATCTCAACAGACGTCTTGCCTGTTCAAAGTCCACCTCATGTTGTCCCGAATATCGTTCGGGCTCGTAGAATTTCAAACCCGCTGCTTTCCCCTTAGTCCTTATTCCTGCAACATCTTGGTTACTAAGTGGAAAAACTACATGTA
>DATCWI010000102.1:0-15617 GCA_036566425.1 Nitrososphaera sp. | reverse complement strand
TCGGCAATCCCCGGTCCACGCGTATTCTCGGTTTGGCCGGGCAACTCGCCACGTGGGAAAGGATGGCTCCTATCGTGAGCGGACCACCCCCTTGCCCGACTGGCGCAGAACAGTGAAATGGAAGTAGGTGTCCTTGAGGTCGAGGGCGATTGAGGCCATCGTCTTGGTGGTACCACTGCCGATCTCCGCGAGGTCGAACTCGATCCCATTCGGGAGGTTGATGCGGACGCGATGCTCAGCCCCTGTCGCAGGGCTTCGGATCGGACGGGCGGTGGACTCGAGCACGTCAGGGATCACGATGCGTGCTTTTCGGCGCTCGATATTCACGTCAAACTCGATGTTTTTGAAAAGCGGGGGATGGACGGTGCTTGACATCATCCGATAGACCCACCAATGGGTCGCCCCCTCGTTGGTCTCGCCACCGTACAGGACGGTAGCAAGAGCGTCTCGTTGCTTGCCGTCCGCCCGCTCATCGATGACGGCCTGACACTCGCCGTTGCCCTCGTAGATCGGTCCCGGCCAGGCGTAGAGGAGGGCTGCGCCGAGGCCATCGAGCGCCACGTCTCCAAAGTGGCCCTTATCGATGCGAACGGCCGCGAAGCCGCGACAGTCTCCGTGCGTGGGGCGGCGTGACTCGAACTGACAAGGACAGGCGTAGTCGCAGTTGCAATTGCTGAACTCGGCTCCTTCGATGTACCAGTCAACCTGTGCCATGGTGCCCTCCGTCAGAAATACCTCCCGACGACATGATGATGATGCTCGCGTGCTGCGCCAAGACCACGACGAGGATGACGAGAAGCGGAACGCGGGTGATGTTCATGGCTGCCTCCCACTGACTCTCGTGGCTGGAATATCGATTTTGTGTTCTGATTACCAAGCGTCTTGCGTCAATCATGGTCATATTTTATCACATGAAAAGGTTTGGTTTGCTTGTAATCTTTTTGATGAAATTGTCATTCTTGGTTTATCCACTCACAAAATTGTAGCATCACCCTAATTCAACACGCTATGACCCGAATTCAGCAGGCAGTCGGTTTTCACCCGATTTTTCACCAGTGTCTGAATTTATCTATGTTGTTTCGATCAATCTGTTAAGAAGGATTATTTTGCGAGCCCGATTGATTATAGTCTTTCTTTGTCGGCTCAGATGCGGCAACTTGATGAGATTTCCCAGGGCGGGAGGCAGATGGCAGGCTTGGAGATAATAACAGAAATAAATGCGCACGCTATTAAAACAGGCAGGATTGCTTTGGTAAATCCACGGAAGCGAGACAAGGAGAAAAAATTACGGAAATTGTGCGAAAACATACTTGGCGGGGATTCATCAATCAGGTTTGCAGGAATCGCAAATCATCTTGGCGTTATGCTAGCATCGTCGTATCGTCCAGGTCTTGTTCCGTTAATGACAAAGGAGGAGACCACACAATATGCACTGGAGGCAGTAACGCGCGCACTTTTGCGAGAGACGTTTCAGTCAAAGATAGGCAGGCTTCGCTATGCTATCGGTGTCTATGAGAAGCTAATTCGCGCGACTATCGCCGTGTCTTCTGGCAGTCATCATGGTTTCTACCTTCTCCTCTCATTCGACACAGGCTCCGATGCTGCAGGTATTATCGAAAGCAAGATACTCCATATTATCAAAAATGCTGAGACAGAATGAGAACATGTTTTCGTTCGTATGCCGGGCTTGAAAACAGCACTGAACCGAGAAATTCCAAAAACGAATAGGAGCTATCAAAAATTGTTAAGAGGACTATCTAACCCTTCTTGATTTGCTCCGAGGTCGTGGGTTCAAATCCCACCTGGTCCATTTCTTACTGTGAGGGAATTATGGTATTGTTTTGAGCTCGTTTTTGAGTAATTGTCAGACAGACTCTGTCTAGCAATAGAACATGAATAGATTATTATTGTTCTATCACAAGACTTCAAAGAATACTTAATATGCACACAACCAATACTCAATCAATGGGATCTGCAGAAGAACAAAAAAACAAGCAGGTTGTTCGTCAGTATATTGAGGCTTTCAATCGACAAGATACGGAAAGATTGGGACAATTAGTATCGAGCACTAATCAGTCCTTCCAGTTTTCAGGAATGCACTCCTCTATGGATTGGAATAGAACCAAGCAATTCTTCGCTGCCTTCTGGAGCGCATTTCCAGATCTTAGCGCTAAAATCGAAGAGATGGTTGCAGAAGGAGATAAAGTCGCAATCCGTGTCATTAATACTGGCACTCACAAAGGAGAGTTCCAGGGTGTACTGCCGACTGGCAAGAAAGTATCTTTTGGTGGGAGGGATTTTATAACTCTCAGGGATGGCAAGATCGTAGAACAGCGGGCGAGCGTAGACATGATGGAATTGATGCAGCAGATTGGAGCGATACCTGCACCACCTACTGCTGCTGATAGTAATACAGCAGCTCACTCTTGATGATGGATCAGCATCAGCATAGCAAATGATAGTTATTGTTGACAGCTATAGTTTTGAACATGAAAAAATGTCTAGATTTGGCATTGCTCCGAGGTCGTGGGTGGTTCAAATCCCACCCGGTCCATTTCTTCCTGCTATGGAACCGCGGTATTAGATTGAGCTCATTTTTAGCAGATGTCGGACAAAACCCAGCAGGAATGCTAATGCCACGAATCAGTCAAGTCCTTCATGTTCAAACGTTATACCTTGATAAAGTGTATTCTCAATAGCTGTGGTCTCAACCTCTGGCGCGAAGTAGAAGTCTTTTCTAGCTTTGAGTCTGACATCTCTGCTAATTCAAACCATCTTGCCATTTTGCCTTAAAGCAAGAGTTCGAATTACCTCTTGTGTTCTTTAAGTAGTTTTTCTAATTGATCGTTTATGCCTTCTATGGTAAATGAGTGTGTGCATCCCACCGTTTCAGTGCTAGGTTGCTTTTAGCTATCTTCTGCATCTTTCGCTAGTATGGTGCGCATCAGTAGTTTGGTCTTACCATTAATTTTCTAGTGCCTATATTTCCGTTTAACAGCAATATTTAGTGGTGCAATAATCAACCATAAATATTGAGCAATATTCAGATCAAAGAAGGAAACAAGGATAGAAATAGCAAAAACGAAAGGAACCAAAATAAGATTTACCATGATCCCTCTTATGAGGAGTGGATTGATGTCTTTATCAACCAATCTATAATTTTTTGTTGCATACCACCATATGACAGCAAGTAAAGAGCTTGTCATAATTACAACAATGGAGTAAATGACATATGGAGCTTGATATGAACCATAATTTATTACAAGGGAGGTAGTGATTGACAAGAATGTTATAAGTAGAAGGAATAGTAAGTTCAGGTAAACCATTGAAATATGGGATTCTTTAATAAAATTGAAGACCTGATGATATGAGACCCAGAAGAGTGAAATGACAGCAAAACTGATAATATAAGTCTCGACTTGCGGATACAAATTATAAAGCCTGCTTAATAATTGTGATTCTGTTAAGTTGGTGGGTAAATCAGGTATATCTATTGATAATGTCATAAGGGTTATTGCAAATGCAAAAATAGCATCACCAAAAGATATTACATCTTCTGGCTTTACCTTTGGAACAAACGCATCTGTTGACATATATGTATAGTAATTGCCATAATAAAAATAGGATTCTGTGGAGGTAGCCATAAAGAAAATGATTGACACCAGTCAAAGAATTATAAGAATTAACGGTCAAAACTTAACGGCTTCAAATAATGAACCACTTTTTATAGTACCAAGAATTAACCTAGACAATGTCACGATTTAGTCTTTTAATATGTCTGTTAGTAGCGCTCTCTATCCTTAGTATGGTGTCAGCAAACCCCAGGGTTTTGGCTGCAGTAATTACATGTGTTCCACTTAGTCCTTGTGATGGAACTAATGATAACGATGTTATGACTGGTACTAGTCAGAATGACAATATGACTGGCTTAGGTGGAAAAGACAAGATGTCAGGTAACGCCGGGGCGGATAATATGAAGGGAGGTGACGGTGTTGACAATATAAACGGAGGAGACGGAGCAGATTCGATAGATGAACTTTTAGACACTGCAAATAATGTCATTTCCGGAGGACGTGATGGCGATACGATTAAGGGTGGTAATGCCGACGACACTATTAATGGTGATGATGGTCATGATTTTTTATACGGTTATGGTGGTAACGATAGGATCCGTGGAGGCATAGGCGATGATATACTTCAAGGACTAGCAGCGAATGACAGACTTGAAGGTGGCGATGGTAACGATGTATTGATTGGCGATTGGGATACTGGTCCTATTAGCTTTTACGGGGCTGACAACCTCAAAGGAGGACCAGGTGACGATTTGCTTTTCCAAAGTGCAGTGAGCACAGAGGGTCCAATAACCGTTATAACCCCTGATGGTAAAAAAGACATCTTGGACTGCGGAGACGGAAATGATGCAGCGTGGGGCAACGTGAATACAGATCATGATGAATTCAGAAACTGTGAAGTTGTACATCGTGGATAATAGGTGAGCCTGAAATATCATGCATTTAGACTGTGATGCAAATGGATCATTGTGTCACGTGTGGTACTTTCGCTAAATAACTTTATTTTTTTATTTTTATTTTTGATAATTTTCTAGTTCTTCTCGAACCCTTTGACACAGCCTATGAATGGTAACGGGCTTCTCAATCGCAGTATCTATAACACCTTCTTTCATATATTGTTGATAGGTGGTATCTTCGTCAAAATTGTAGGCGCTCATTAATATTGTTCTGACCCTTGGATTTGAATCTTTTACTTTCTTTAGTAACTCTAAGCCGTTCAATCCAGGCATTCTTAAATCAGAAATAACAAGAGCATAACCTTCACTATTCTCCGTAAAATGTTCCAATGCAGATATTGGATCGTTAAATGCAAGTACGGAAGCATCAAAAATATTCTCGCACAAAACGTCATGGAAGAGCCTAGTTATATCTATATCATCGTCGACAACGGACACTATCCGCTTCAATCCTATGACCACCTTTGAGGGTCTTTAAATGGGATATTGAAGTTTATTAGAGTTTTGCCGACAAAAGGGGGTTCGAACCGAGGCTTCAAATCCCACCCAGTCCATTTCTTTCTGTTACATAACTACGGCATTGAATTGAGTTCATTTTTTAGTCATTATCTGACAAAACCCGGTTTGGAAACTGCTGATGATTGCAAACACCTTATATTAGCCGGTGAAATATGGCTCAGTACGATGTTGGCAGAAAAACTCTTTGAAGAGAGTGGTAATGTAACAGGCTTCAAAGTAACAAAGGTTCACCCGGTAGAGGGAGTAGCCATGGAAGTGAGCTTTGCATCTGAAATAAGCGGTATAGGAAGATTTCCAAGCGGCAAGAATATAGGCTCAGGCACTATGACTCACTATCCCCATGGCATAGTTGACCAAAGCAACCAAGGTTCGATTATGACAGCTGAAGGTGGTGACCAATTCATGTGGTGGGCTCATGGAAAGGGCAAAGTGGTTGAAGGCGGAAGAGTTAAAGGATTAATCATCGTAACAGGATTTTCAAATTCACAAAAGTTAGCTTGGATGAATAATTTGATTATGGCACTTGAATCAGAATTTGACCCTGAGTCCAAAAAGTTCAAAATAACTGGATATGAATGGAAATAGACTAGATGAGATGAGCTAGTTATCTAAGGTCGTGCGTTCAACTCTCACCCGGTCCATCTTTTCCTGATATAGAACTATGACATTGATTTGAGCTTGATTTTAACAATTGTCGGTAGAATGTCTCACAATGTCGTATCTTTATTTGCCCAATACCTTCTTCTCTGCTATGTTTGAGCAAAAACTTTTCACATGTGGGTTAAAAAGCGAAATAGCATTATAGCTAGAACATGCAAAGTACCCCTAAGTCCCGTCCTATTGGAGTAACAATAATCGCAATTCTCAACATCATCGGTGGAATTATCATGCTTTTTAGCGCTATTGCACTTATTCCAATTGGAGGGATACTTATTGCTATAGCTATTGTTTCATTTATTGTAGCCTATGGGTTACTAAAAGGTCGAGGATGGGCTTGGACCCTTACTGTCGTGCTGTCAATAATAAGCATCGTATTGAACGCTATATCAATCGCTGCTGGCAATATAGCCTCAATCATTAGCATTATCATCAGTGGAATAATCCTCTATTACCTGTACAGACCACATGTGAAAGCATATTTTGGCAAAGGAGTAAGCCCATCTTCACCTGCTGCCTAACCTACAACACAATACCAAGTATAGAATCATCCACAAGAAGAGGTAACAAGTGTTGTCATTATTCATCCTCAAATGGAGAGAGCCACTAGCTGCTAACGAGCTGAGATCGTGGGTAGTTCAAATACCACTTTGAGTCAAATGTATATACCTCTGTGTATAAATGAAGCCAGCGGCGAGCAAATTAGAACCGCACAATGGCTGAAAAAATATAGGGAGTCATCATAATAAAGTCATAATAAAATTATAATAACTAACTAGGGAATGAATCTGAGATCCTACTTCTTGTTATTGTTCCATTCTTGCATTTTTTATTTCATTTGAAATGTGGAATTTATTGTACCAAAATAATGCACCTGCCATAATAATAAAGTCTGTAACATAAAATAGGTTCCATACCCACAGATTTTGTGAGTTTCCATTTACAAAGTCATTTACATATCCATCATCAGCTATTGCGTTTACTAATAATGACAGAGAAGAAAGAACCCAAGGGATAGAGTGTTGATAATCTTTGCGTAGGCTTACAAGTATTATAGCAGACGGTGTAATTAACAACAAATCTAAAACAGGGTAGGTCATAGTGACAACAAAAGCTGTAAAGTCTACGTCACTAAGAAACTCTGATGACAGCAAATTCAATACATTATAAATAACAAATAGCACTGTAACAATTGATGCTAAAACCACATTCCCTAGCTTAATTGTACTTCGTAATGAGCGGAGTACTGTAAACAAATGTAATGCTAAGAATACATATCCAGCAAACCAGAAACCATCTGCAAGGGAAACTAGTTTCTGTTCTTCTATATGTAAAACGTAATAGTCATACAAAAGTGTAAATTCAGCAGAGAACCAGGAAATAATACCCAACATGAGAAAAAGATATGATTTGCCATGATGTCCATGAACCCCATGCCGCCATACTGCAATTATCGCTAAACTCGAAGCAAGAGCTCCGGTTATGTTTAATATCCAAAGAGACAAAGAATGCCTTTTATTTACGTCAGAGAAAAGAATTATAGAGTTTGCAATTATTGCCGAAACGATTATTCCTAGAATAAGAAACTTTAAGGTTAATTTACGGCGGCGGTTCTCTTCTTCTCCTACAGTCAGTTAAATCTAACCAGAACAAACATAGTATAATTATATAAAAAACTTTATTATTTGCTGTAATTTACAGGGAATTTCTTACTGAGGTCGTGGTGTTATTAAGGGAGAGCCAGTTTCAATTCCGCCTAGCCTTTCTAGCCAGCACATCCCAGTGATAGACTACAAGGTAGCCCAACATTCCGCTAGCTGCAAAAGCAATGGCCTCAAAGATTGCAGACTGAACCAGAAATTGCGGAGTCACGGTCTGTCAGACAACACCAGAATAGGTTTTATGCATTGGCTCAAAAGCTTCTAGATGCAAAGTCCGTGACCATAGTTAAGCGAGTCTTATTAGCCCCACTCTCGGCTGTACATTTGCGCGGTATGCCAAACCAAACGCCGCCAATCCAGGGATAGGAACGTGCCGCTCGGTCTTGCATGTCTCTCGGTTGGCGGCATGCCAAACCAAATGCCGCTCGGTCTTGCATGTCTCTCGATTGCTCGGGTTCGCCCAATCCAGCGACAAACCTATATGCTTGAACTATATATACTGAAACTCTTGTGCCTGAACATGGTTAATCCACTGCTAAATACTGGATTTATCAAAATCTAAAGTCACAGGGGAGCATCAATGGAACTTGGTGCCAGGCTGCAATGCGTAAAGTGTGGCGCAAGAATACACAGATGCTATTTGTGTGAGAAGGCTAGAATAAAGGATTCTGACACCTGCGAAATTCCATATTGTAAGACGTGCAAAGATGGAGTTGATAACCAACAACCCTATTCGAATTAAGTCAGATAGCTTGGTTACACGCTTTTATCTTCGATAGCGATTAATCTTCCCAAATTGCAGCTCTACATAGGCTGCTCGGGCTGGAGCTATAGCGCATGGTCAGGTCACTTTTGAATCATCAAAAGGACTAGTCATAAGAAAGACCTTCAGTCAATCCACACAGATATCTGGCACTGCAACTTTCTTGAATAGATAGGGAGACATCACAGTGTTGGGTGGAAGGCGAGCCATGCTTGACCGAAATTCAGGAGTGTTAAAAGCGCGTTTAAAGTGTTCTGCAGACTCAAAAACAGCATAATTAAAGAATGTAGAACTGCCAGCAATACCCCGATGCAACTGAGCAGATATGAATCCAGGTTGCTGCTTCATGACTTTAGTTGTGGCTTGAAATACCTTTAAGAACTCATCTACATCGTCTGGTTGGACAGTGAACTTGTTTAATAGAATAACTGCACCACCACCACCATCAACATCACCCTCCAATTGTGTGCTGAGTGTAACTTTTTCGTCCATGTCGACGATTTTTACCATAATAGCAGCACGCATGTTTTGGTGACCTGCTATTTCAGCTTTTTCTTATCGTGCTTGACATATATGCTCTTTTCCATTACAAGTGCGATTCTAAAGGAGGGGGTATTGTTCTGCTCATCTTCTTCTACTTCTCCAATAGCCTCTGGTGAAGGTATACGGGGCCGGAGCCCGGCGTCAAGCAGTTCTGCTTTATTGTATTCATTATGGTGCTCTGGGCTACATGCTGGGCCCTTACCGACCGGAACGGGTCGCTCCTGTTGAATTGCTCCCGTATCAATGGAGATTCTAGGATCAACTTTTCGCCGCTAAGCGCGTGCGATAGTCTAGATGGTTGTCGATGGCCTTGGCGCACTCGGGCGTACAAACGGTCATTTAGGCTCTATAGAAATGGCGAATAACAAGCCAATAATGAAATCGGTTAATGCATCAGTTTTTTATTCTAATTGCTATGTCGGGCCATAGCAGATTATATGCATATATCCAAATACAAAATATACAGATGTGTATGATAAGCGTAAGAAGAAGAAGAAGAGGGAGCAGAAGGTTTTTGTCTTATGAGGAGAATCTTTGCGATTCATGAATATGAACTGAGGCATGATACAGACAGCCAAGAGTTCGAATCAGTCTTGAAAAATACCCTTTTGAGCAAAGAGCTGGACATGCCTGGCCTTGAGTCAAGACATTTGCTGAAAGGGTACAAGGGTGAAAGAAAAAGCAAGTATTCGGTTCTGTGGATATTCAAAAGCCAAGAGGCATTAGAAGAGCTGTTTGGAATAGAAGAAAAGCCAAAGCGAGGTCCTGTCAATTTTGTAAATTTTGAGGATAATATACTCAGCAAATTCCTAGACAGACCTGCAGATAAAATAGTGTTTACAGATTATTGGGAATTAGCTAGCAGAGGTTTACCATCATCATCATCATTCAGTTCAAGACAGAAACGTAACAAAGTGGTAGAAAGACTGCGAAAGTCAGCAACATGATAGCCAAGGACGCCGAAGCGGCTGCCGCTGCCTATTTGATTGCTGCTACAACAGCCTTTTTGTTCAGCTATCGCTCACAGAAGCAAAAAACACTAATTGATTATTTATGCAAGCTTAACTTCAGTCAGTGGTCGAAATGAAGAAAATGAGGTTACGTCAAGGAATAAAATAGTAGTTGCTGTTGCCGATTTTCCTCCTTCTTTTCCGCAGAAGGCTCTCTCCTCGTGCTTGGGAATTATTATTGATGTATTGCCCCAGAGGCACTCCATTGAAAGACACGTATGTATTATGATACAAATATTAGCAGCAGCACCACCACTCTCGTTCTTCATTACTGTCGTTGTCGCGTTTGCTGTATATGCTGTCCGCAGTACAAAATCGTATAGTGGTCTGCTTCTATAATCTGCATCGAATAGCCATATAAATTACAATAATTATAATATATTGCAGTAGATTTGCAAACAAGTAGAAGCAAACCGACGACGACCATGAAGAAGCGTCACAAGCGTGACTGGATCGAGATGGTATTGGAAATCGTGAGATCCTGCTCTGATGCTCCAAGAAGTAGGGCTAGGATACAGCTCGGGATGGGAATGAGTACCGGGATACTGCGTGTCTATCTGGATGGCATCGTACTGAGCAATGGTCTGGTGAAGAGCGTGGAGACTGTCGAGAACGATGGACGAAGGTCTGGGTACAAAGGAGGACGCAAGCCGTACTTTGTCAGGCCAAAGTACAACCAAAAGATGTACTCCACTACCGCAAAAGGGATGTTGCTGTTAGAGCTCGACGAAAAAATGAGAGAGCTCCTGTTGTCGTAAAATAATATTTTTTTGCTGTATGTACTGTCCGCAGTACAAAATCGTATAGTGGTCTGCTTCTATAATCTGCATCGAATAGCCATATAAATTACAATAATTATAATATATTGCAGTAGATTTGCAAATAAGCGAAACGACAAACGACAACAAGAAGCCAATCCTGGCGCTATTGGCGGCGGGTGTGCTCCTCGCAGGAGGAATATCCTTTGTTGCACCACCGGCGGCCTTTGCCGACCATGGAGAAGACAAAGTACATGATGATGAAGTACATGATGACAAAGAATACAACATCGACGACGACTTCTTCCGGGGAGAACCTACCCTAGTAGACGATGAGACAAAAATAATTGGTGATAGTAGCTTTGAAGACTGGACTGGAAAAGACTGGATTGTAAAAGAAAGAGAATACTTTTCTGAACACAACGACGACAACCAGGAAGAAAAATACAACTTCTACGACGAGGATGATTATGCAGACGGACGCTACTACATCCAAGACCACGACAACGATGATGGCGACTACGACGCACACAACACTGATTACAACTCGTACATCAACAAAGTAAAAGATGACCTAGAAGTCAAGGAAGTCGAGGATGATCTCACAGTCAAGGAAGTAGAAGACAACGTAGAAGTCAAGGAAGTCGAGGATGATCTGAAAATCAACAAAGTTGAGGACAACGTGAATATCAAGGAAGTCGAGGATGATGTGAATATCAAAGAAGCAGATGATGTGATATTCAAGAACGTCGACGGTAATGTGAACGTCAACGTCAAGGAAGGCAAGAAGACCAAGGAGATACTAAAGAACACAGAGGACATACTGGATGACACCAAGAAGATAATAAACGAACTAGACGACGAGAATGACGAGCTAAGGAAGCTAATCAACGAGAGGGCTAACGACATCGAGCATAAGATAAAGAACCTGAACATTGACGACAAAGCACTGAAGAGGATATCTAACCAGCTGAAGGCGTTGAGAGACGACCAGAAGGACACCAAGGAAGAGATGCTTGACGAGATAGACAAGCTTCAAGCTGAGTTAGCTGACGTAGAGAAGGACCTAACAAAGAAGATAGAGGATACAGAGAAGGACCTAACAGCCAAGATCGAAGACTCTGAGGACGATATCATAAAACAGATAAACGCTCTCTGGGACTGGCTACGAGACCTTGTGGCCGCCTTTGCTAAGGCACTGGGTCTAGCTGCTGCTGAAGAAGCTGACGAGAACAAGAAGTAGCAGTAGGCATCCCTTTTCTTTATCTTTATTTTTCATTTTTCATTTCTTGAGCCATTCTACGAACCTCTCCAGCAGCAGGAACTCTTCTTCTTTCTCGTTCTTCCTCTTCTTCTTCTATTATAAGTGCTTTTGTGACGAGATCAACTTTGCTAACCGCATAATTTTTCCCATAACGCAATCTTTCACAAATTCTTTCTATGATGTGATCTCTTAATAGATCAGCGGCAGCATATCCTCTTCCTCTAGTATCCCGTAAACACTTCCACTTTGAGTCTTTCCTTAGGAATTTGCATCTCTTTTTGGAGCATTTCTTGCATGGCTTTCAGCATCCCGGGAGGACCACAGGTGTAAAATCTTGCATTACCGATGTCGTCCTTCGATAGGTATCTATCAAGCATTGGTTTATCGATCCGGCCACGTTCGCCGGTCCAATTTGTCCCTTGTTGTGCTCCTCCTTCTTCCTCCTCCGTAATTGTGTGAATAATTCTCAGATTCCTGTTTTGGGTGGCCCATTTATCAAATTCATCTCTATACAGGATGCTCTGTTGATTTCTATTAGAGTCAAACATTGTAATTTTGATAGGCAGTTGTTTGTCTGTTGCAAACCTGATCATGCTCCTAAATGGTGTGACTCCAATACCTCCTGACAAAAATACCGCCGGCTGGGAATGATCATCATGCAATACAAATTCACCCTGTGGGCCCCATGCTGTTATTTTTGCTCCTGTTTCAAGAGATGATAGTCTTTGCTTGTATGGACTGCTGTCCCTGATTTTAGTGCTTATCATCAAATAGTCTTGCTCAGTGGGCGAGGATGCAATTGAAAAGTGTCTAGTAGGCCCCTTTGAATCTGCCTCCGAAACTCTATCCAGATTAAAAAAAGCGTACTGTCCAGGAGTAAAGTTTAACCCGCCTCTGGAAAATTGAAATGTCATGATGTCTGTTCCTTCCAACTTTTTCTTTGAAAGTAATTCAAGAGAGATCATCTTGTTATTGGCTTTTCTTTCTTCCTCTTCATAGTATTTCTTTTCTGAAGCATCAGAGTAGTCGTCGTCCTTTTCTTGTTTTCTTCCCTGCTCCTGGATTGTTGTCTCTCCTTTTGTTGCCGGCTCTGTCACTACAGGCTTGAGGCCTACCAGAATGTCGCCTGTTGTTTGATCCACCTTTACTGGATATGGTTGTAGATCTGTTGCCCATACTGTTTGCTCAGAAACCTTTGCGTTTCGCACATCAAAAATTGCATAGTGCCATGGACATTTCAGCTCATATCCCTGCAATGTTCCGTCTTCCAGCGGTCCGCCTTCATGAGAACAAACAGCATCCATAGCGTAGACTTTTCCGCTGACCATTGCGAGAACAATTGGCTTACCATTTGGCTCAACCCTTAAAAGACCGCCTTCCTTCAAGTCATTTTTGGATGCAACCTTTTGATAGCCTCGCTCATCTGCCATCATATCATATATCTATAAGGATTAAATGTGAAAAAAGTTATTTACAGGTTGCTATAACTTGTCCTCGGCTACTATATTTTGTTTCATATAATTTTTGTGCTGACCAAAAGCTGGCGGGACCTGTGGAGAAATCAAATCTTGGGCGTAAAGCTATATTATCAAAAGATACGGTCGCCGTATGCAAAGGCTTTTGTCATACAACTCATCCCAATGTAGTCAGAAGAAAAAGGACAGAGACATAATTTGTAAAAGGCCTAATAATCATATCAAAAGCTCTCAATCTTTCATTCTCTCTATTCTTCATCCAGTTTGTTTTCCCTTTTTTTCTCTATTCATGTTCATGACCATGATCCTTGTCGTGAATGCAGTTCAATGCAAATCTTATATCGATCCAAGTTGTAAAAAATATGTAGTAGTACTGGTTGGATTTAGAGGAGCTTACGAAACAAGCTAGCTTGGAATCACAGTCCCAGCGACCGGTAAACCCACTCACGAAGCCCCTGCCATGGTCGAGGGAACTAATAAAACGGATCATGCTGTTTGGCTGGTGGTGGCTAAGATACCATCGCGGGCTTACGTATGAAGCCATACTTAAGAAGAGGATAGTCCAGCTTGGAACAGAAGTGGGCTTTCAAGACAAGTGGTTGAGGAGAATATTGCGACATGCTATTTCAGAGTTTTCAAAAGAGGGCCTCGGGCCAGATTACTATGGCTATCACAATATAGATCATGAATTGGAGGCAGCGTACTTCACATTGCTCGCTGCCAGCAGTCAGCCTAGCAATCGTTCCTTGTTATTTACTCAGGAGGAGATCACTTACCTATTTGTCGCGGCTCTCTTCCATGATCATGATCCCCTGAAACAACTTGACAAGCCCCACGAAGATGCTGTTGAACATATCGTGAGAAATGATCCAAGGATTCAGCAGTTCGTCAGAGATGTTGGCTTGAACATCAACATTGTCCTCGCGCTAATTTATAGAACAGCCTATCCATTTCGCGGAGAAATTGCCGAGCATGTTACCGCTCGCATGAAAGAGCTGTTCGACGCTGCTGGTATAAATGAAGAAGACTTGCCAACCAGGACTCGATTTACAAACATGGGATGGTTTCTTTCCGTGGCAGAGCGGATCGCAGGCTATGCTCTGGGTGATTTTCATCATGCAATGGATCTAGCAAGAAGGAATGCCCATGCATTGGGATGGCATCCTTCTGTCATAAACGAGCGCTCAGTACAGTTCTTTTCTGCATTAAAGGAAGAGAAGGAAATGTTCGACAAAGTTATGGGAGGTGTACCAGAGCAATACAAGCAGACTTTTTTCAATAACGCGGAGGCGTTCAGAAAGGGATGGATCGAGGAACTGGAGTTGAAAAGCCTGATGACTAACAAAATGAAGATGACTGCCGTAATCGAAGGAAAAGGTGAGGGTCGTCAGATCGACGATCCAGATAACAGCATGTACATTAAAGAAGATGTAAGAAATGCCGTTGTAAGGATATACAACGAACAGGCTCTTCCAATTCATGTTGACGATAGGGAATTCGTGCAATCAATGTCTGAATTAGACACTATCCTCGTTACCCTGGGGGCGTGCAAAGAAGACGGAAGAGTCTTCGAAATTGTAGGGTATGCAAAGGGCTATCCCTTGGAGAAATCTAAACTTAGGCGCGGAACTGTTGACAAGAACCTCGGAAAAAATAACACGGCCTACCTTGAGGGAATAGGGGTGATGAAGGGATTTTGGGGTTTAAGTGGGGGTCACATGCTAAGACTAAAGTTCATGGGCGAGGCTTCAAGGCGAGGTTATAGATACGTAACAGGCTATGCACATCGCGACGTTGTTATGCAACGCATGAAGAAAGGAGAGAAGATAAGCATAGTGCAACGATATGACCCTGATATGTTGGACTATTACAGGATAGACCTTGCCGACAGTTTATACCAAACAATCTTGGATGATTCTGATTCAATTTACGTGGGACAACGATGATGATGATGATGAATAATTGTTGCCGTGTCTGTATCTGGACCGCGAAAGATCGATACCACAGCACGGTCTGAACTTAGAGTTTGCAATCAATATTAGCTCTTCCTGTATAGCTGGGTTCTCTTAGACCAGTCAAGGTACTTGCCGTAGGCGTGTCCCGTTGCGATATTGCGTATGATGTCAGAAAGAATCGCAATTATCTCCTCATTAGGCATCAGTGAGTTGTACAGAAGGGTCTCTATTGTCAGCGCCTGAATCAATTCGTTCTGAGGTCTAGAAAGCTTTAGCGATTCAGCATCGCCAGCAAGCTCTTTCATCCATGAATTCACTTTTGGATTCAGAAAATCAATTGCCTTGGCATAATAGTCTTCTGAAAACATATCTCATCCTATCTCTACAGCGTGCACAACAATAATAATAACCTGACTTGTTGTGGCTATGGGACCCTGTCCTATCCAATGGATGATCGCTATTCTTATAGGTCATATTATTTTGG
>DATCWI010000053.1:0-2387 GCA_036566425.1 Nitrososphaera sp. | reverse complement strand
TGACTTTCATCTCGGAACCTGGTTCATTTTTAGAGGGCGTAGTTGATTCTGATTCTTTTACAACATCTCTGGGCCATGCTTCTTTAATATTGTCTGGATTTGTGTAATATTCATAAACTCTCTCCACTGGAGCGTTTATGTCTACATCATATTCTATTTGGGACATGACAAGAGTACTGCAGAAAGTTATTTAGTCCATATTCAACTTAAGTCTCTTTGATGGTTATAACTGCAACTAGCATTTGATTTTTCATTGTTGTGATTATAAAGCAGATCTCTAGTTTCATTGTAAACGACTGTAGAGTATAGATAATCCTTCCTCATTCGAGATTACTAGGGCAATCTTGAACAATAATAAACCGTACCCACGCTTATCTGATCAGAACTTATGCCTTTGGTGGATGCTTTTCCTGCCACTTACGGCCTGACTCTGCCAAAAGCTCAAAATTTTCGCGGTGTCGCGGCTCATTCCACTTTTCACGAAGACCATGAACTATTGGCTTGCATTTATCCCACTCTGTTTGAAGTGACCCGTATCTATCAAAAAATAGGTCGGCGTTTAGGAATCCCTTTTCTACAAGCAAGCCTGCAAGCTCCCATTTTGATGTAATTCTTTCAAAGAACTGATACTCCCTGCTTCCATGGGGGTATTTATTTATGAACTCCTCGATAGTCCCTTCCTTGAACTGACCCCAAAACCACTCGGCAGCCTGGAAATCATAGTCCGTATTGTATAGCTCGGCCAATCGAAATAGCGTATCTATATCTTGCGAGGTCACTCTGCTTTTTTTCCTATGCACAGCCATATTCGACAGCACTTCTAGGCGCTCAATGTAATAAAGCTGTCTGTCTCATTGTTATGTATCTCATATATAATTTTGTGTGATCTATTATTCTATGACATCAAAAAGTAGTAGCGCAGCGTCTACAGCAATAATGGAGCAAGATATCAAGACAGATATTGGAGTAAAAGACGATGCTCGTAAAAAAATTGTAGAGACTCTTAATATGCGTCTGTCTGACGAATATGTCCTCTACACAAAGACAAGAAAATATCACTGGAATGTTATAGGACCCCGCTTCCATCAGCTACACGAATTCTTTAAAGAACAGTATGAAATCCTCGATGAAATGGTTGATGAAATCGCAGAAAGGGCAAGGCAGCTGGGCGGCAAGTCGCTTGGGACACTTGATGAATTTGCACGCAATTCAAGCATTAACGAAGAGCCAGGCCAAAATCCTGATGCGCAAACAATGATATCAAACCTGCTAAACGATCATGAAAGAGTAATCAAGACGCTTAGGAAGAATGCTGACGAAGCTGAAGAATTGGAAGACATGGTAACAAATGACTTTTTCCTAGAAGCGGCGCAAAAACATGAGAAGATGGCGTGGATGTTAAGGGCACATCTTGAAGGCAAGGACAAGATCTAATCTTTTTTCTTATTTTTTGAGAGGAACTCGCATCTTATTACAGGTCTTTTGTCCCTCCCATTTCACTTCTCTGCTCGCTTTATGGTCCCATAGCAGCAACTGCGAATGGCACATGAAACGAATGTATATTACTTCCAAAACATGGGTCTGTTCTTGATTCTATTCCACCCTTCTTCATCAGATTCAACTTGCTCTACAGTGATATTGTCAAAATAACGATCCAATACACTTCTCCTTTCCATTGCGAGTGGAGGGGAGCAATAATCCTCTTCCACCCAGTATGCGTACTCCTCAAATATTCTTGCATTCTCTAGACCGTGATGAAGCTCCTTTCCAAATGGTTTGAGCCTTGATATCTTGCCTGAGATTATCTCTTGCCTGAGATCTGCCATGAGATCCTTTTTTGGTTTCGCCTTGACTACATATATTGTCATTGCAAACAGTATGATCTGTAGAGCAATTCGGCTAAAATAATTTAACGATGCATAAAATAATTAGCTTATGCAAGTGGGTGATTTTTCTTTTTATTCTTATATTGAGGACTGATCAAATAATGACAGAGCGGTAGAGAAAAATTGTCGCATCTTGTTGGTGAAAAATATATCAACCTAGAAACCTATAGAAAGAATGGACAGGGAGTTAGAACACCTGTATGGTTTGTAGAAAGGAATAAGGACGACGGTAGTGTATTGTACGTGCGAACATCTGATGACACAGGCAAGTACAAGCGCGTACGAAAAAATCCTTCGGTTCAAATAGCTCCATGCGATATGCGCGGTGCTGTGAAAGGCAAATGGATTAAAGGAGAAGCTAGGATAGCTGGCGAAGAAGAGAAGCTTAAAGCGTTCAAGATGCTGGAGAAAAAGTATGGTTTACTGTACAAGATGACACGAATGTTTCTTTCAAGCAAAAATTATGTAGTAATTGCGATACATGTCACATAAAATTGCAGA
>DATCWI010000067.1:0-20058 GCA_036566425.1 Nitrososphaera sp. | reverse complement strand
TCTGCCTTTAACACTAAGTCTTATCTCGGATGCTCTATCCAGTATCAGGTGAAGGTCGTCGGCTTTAGACATGACTCATACACTCTATGCTCCATATGAAAGATATGGGTTTTGAGTTTAGCTCTATGTCTGAATGCTGCTACAAGTCAGTTAGATATTATACTTCTGTTGAAAAATAACTAATTGTAACCCTCTTCAAGTCGCTATCCCTGTGCACTTCACTTGAATCCTCCTATTTTTTGATGACAAAGGGAGGAAAAGTAAATGAGTTTGGTCGTAACAGGTATTCTATGTTTTACTTGACCAAGATTGATTTGAAGTGGTGGTCCAATAGTCTGTGCTGCTGAGTCTCGCTTAAGTTCTCAAAATCCTCTAAATGGTAACAACAAACAGTTTTCATAGTATCTTCATATTTTTGTGGGCACCATAGCTCATACTGCATTAGCTCTTCAATTTTCTCAAAGTTGAAAAAGGAGCCAAGGTCAATCTTTGCGTTATTGTTTGAGTTACTGTTGGGCAGAGTTTACTTGTGTCTTTGTGTCTGCATCATTGGTGTGTGCATTTGGTTTATCGGTTCGAGGACTAATCACTAGAGTTGACAAAGTGCGGCTGGTGTTGCTATTGCTACTGACGACATAACTATTGCAAGCAATCAATACTATTGTTCTTGTGAACGTTATCATTTCGACTGAGCGCAGAATGTAACCATAATTATGGTAGGCCTCAACAATTACTAATAAAAGAGAGTCTTTAGAATTAGCCTATATAATAAAACAGTGGGTTCTAAAAATAAGAAGTAAATATGACTATTTTTAACTAAAATATCCAGCTAGTTGCCATTAATTCGTCAGGTGTCAAAAACAGAGATAAAATAATCTCTCCTGAGAATTAAGCCCGGTTGAGCTATCTTGATGATCCTAACCACCCAAGCCTTCTGAAATAGAATACCATAAGCAGGGCAGAGACAGCCGCAATCACTAAAACAAATATCAATGTAGTATAAGGCCCCAGCCGAGTCCAAGATCCCGTTTCTGAACCGCCTGGTAGATTTATATTCATACCATAAAATGTGCCAATGACGGTAGCAGGGATAGATAATGTGAATACTATCGTTAGCACGCCCAATATCTTGTTGGTTTTTTCCTGGCTGAGCATATAGTCTGTGTCCTTGTAAATCTCTACCGTTTCTTTTGCTTCTTCCAAAGCTTCATACACCTTTTCAATGTGATCTTGAACGTCTTTAAAATAAGGAGCAAGGTCTTCTCTAGAAAAGCGCTGGACATCTTTAGAAAGATCGACTACGGTCCTGCGAAGAGGAATCACTATTCTTCTTAAAGTTGTTATTTCTCTTCTCAGAAGAGAAATCTGGCGTGGGATAGATATTTGCTCGTCAAACACACTATCTTCAATATCGTCGATATTGCCTACAACCTTCATCAGGATGTGGAGGAGGTCATCTACCAACGTGTCGATTATCTTATGAAGCAAATATCCTGAGGACCTACCCATTATTGCTTGCTTTTGCTTTTCGTCACTTTTGCACATGTTGAAGAGTTCTTGAAGCGCCTTCAGGTCACCTTGATGGATCGTTACGAGATAATCAGAGCCCATAAAAATCGCAAGCTGACTAAACAGAAAGCCCTTTTCTTTGTCTGGTGTGGGAAAATGTAGAATGGTAAAGATATGACTTTCATATCGGTCAATCTTAGGGATCTGGATCTTGGATAGGCAATCTTCAAGATTTAGTCTGTGGAAGGGATATTTCTGCCCAAGAGCATTAATATCCCCAAATGTGGGCTTTTGGATATTTATCCACATTACTCCGTTATTGGTAATTGTCTCAAATTGCCTTTTTACTTCAGACATGAGCAAACCCCTCTCTCGCTTGTTCCGTTACAACACCTTGCCATTATAAAAAAGTGTTTCACCTGTCAAACCTTGTCTTTAGTTGCTGGTAATCAATCGTCTTAGAGCTTGCAGCGGCATGCCACTTTGCTGTGTCAGTATCCTCAAGTCTTGACCTATAGTATGGGATCAGCGAATATCCTATTGCAACTGACACCGCTCCAAGTGGGTCTTTGAAAGCATTCTTTAGGGCATGAGCAATCGCTATCTGTTGCGGTAAACGGATACCAAACGAGGAAGCATACTCCTTTATCTGGTAATGCCCATTGATTGCTCTGATCACCTGCGATGCTAGATCCTGCATGTCATTGGCAGGTTTGAAGTATACTATTGCGCTATCATTATAAATTACATCTCGGCCCATTTCAAGAATCTTGCACTGAATGTAAAGATCAATTGCAATCATGTCTATTGGTATCTCTATTTTCTTAGCTTCATCAGAATTAATGGCAACTGCCCTGCCCATCACTGTGTACTGAGACAGACGAGCTAGCCTGACAGATCTGAGCCATTTCGAAATGAATACAGACGCCCTACCAGCTATGCCTGCCGCCTGTACTGGCTGAGAGTTCGATGCACAGATCCCAACATTTCCATTAATTTTCGAGGTAAGTTGCTCTGTACAGGATGGATGAGGAATTGTGTCAGCATCATAGAGAACAATTACATCACCTTCCGCCTTTTGAAGAATCTCATTCCACGCCGCCGCAGCTCCTCTTCTTGTATCATGGTGGAAAATTTGGATGTTAAGAAATGAATGCTGTGCGAAATTGCCCACCAGCTTAGAGGTATCGTCTGATGAATCATCTGAAATAAGTACTTCAAATATCGGTATGTGTTGCTCTTCAACTGCCCGCAAGAGATTCACTATATTTTTTCTTTCATTGTAGGAAGGAATGCCAATAGTTATCCTGCGCACAGTAACATCATCCTCCATAGAAGTCATTTGAGTTTTATGGTTATCAGATATATGACTGCCGTTGTTATGAAAACATATATCCATAGGCCGCTTGCCAAGCAATCAGGATGCCTTTGCAGCCGCAACACGCGTGGAGCGCTGAGGAACGTTATAAGTCATTGTTTGCTTCTTTGGGCCTCCGTAAAAGTCACCTAGTATTTCCGGTATTTGTTTCTAATAGTCCAGCTGTGATAAAATCAATGCCGGGTGTAGAAGTGACACCTCTTCATAAGATCTTGAAACGCGTCCAATCAATTGCAGATAGCGGCATCTCATCGATAATTATCTTTGGCATTCCAAACAGAAGGGATCAAATTGGATCATCTGCTTTTGACAGAAAAGGGATTGTCCAGGACGCAATAAGAGAAATCAAATCAGGCTTTGGAAATACAATGAATGTTGCAACTGATGTTTGCATTTGTCAGTACAACCTTACAGGACACTGCGGTATTGTCAGCAATAGCGGCAGGATAAGTAATGACGCTACACTAAATATCCTAGCGAAGATTGCAGTAAGCCATGCCGAGGCTGGCGCAGATGTCGTTGCACCTTCCGCAATGATGGATGGGCAGGTTTATGCAATCAAGGGCGAACTTCTTGGTCGTAGTCTCAACACATCTATCCTATCCTTCTCAGCCAAGCATGCTTCATCTCTTTATACCCCTTTTCGATCAGCTGCATTCATGAAAACTAATGCACGACTTGATAAGTCAACGTATCAGGTCTCATATTGCAATTCAAGACATGTTCTACGGGAAATAGAAACTGACATTAACGAAGGAGCAGACATGGTCATGATAAAGCCTGCCCTTATGTACCTTGACCTTGTGAGGATGGTAAAGAATATGTTCAACTATCCAGTTGCAGTGCAGAATGTTAGTGGTGAGTATGCAATGATAAAGGCGGCTGCAATGCGTGGATGGATTGATGAAGATGAATGGAAGGTTCATTCTATTGCCTCAATGAAGAGGGCGGGTGCTGACAAAATCATCTCTTATTTTGTACTGGATATTGCCAAGTATCTCTGACGCCACAATTATATAGCTTTCTTGCAGAAAACGGGAATGTCCCGCGGTAGCTCAGCCTGGTAGAGCTTTCGGCTGTAGATGTTGGCTTCTCAGTAGCTGACCGCGTGAAGCAGCCTATCGGGCTTACAAATACGCAGTGACCGAAGAGTCGCAGGCTCAAACAAACTGGCCAAGAACCATTTGGGGCAAATCCTGCCCGCGGGATACACATAATTTCTTATGTCTGAAGGTATAAGCATTGTTTTGCAATGTCTAAGATTGAAACTATTAACCCCGCCACGGGAAAGGTTCTTGCAGCTTATGAAAATGTAAATGCAGATGAAGTCAGCAGGAAGGTCGAATTGGGGAGACAAGCATTTGTCAAGTGGAAGAAATTGGATGTAGTAGAGCGAGCCGAATATATGCGTAGGCTTGGAAGAGTGATGAGGAAAAACAGAGAAGAATATGCAAGACTGGTCACAGAAGAAATGGGTAAGCCAATCAAACAATCATTAGCAGAAATCGAAAAATGTGCATGGGTTTGTGATTATTATGCGGAGCACGCAGAGGCGTTCTTGCGTCATGAAATAATACCAACTGAGTTTCGCAAGAGCTTCGTATCCTTTGAACCGCTTGGAGTTGTGGCATGTATTATGCCATGGAATTTTCCATTCTGGCAGGTCATGAGGTTTGCCGTACCAGCGCTGACAGCCGGCAATGTCGGCATTTTAAAGCACTCGAGCATCTGCCTTGGCAGTGCAATAAAAATAGAGCAAGCATTTATGGATGCTGGTTTTCCAGAATATATTTTCCAGGCAATAATAGGAGACTATCGAGCTGGTGAGGCTCTAGTGCAATCAAACATTGATGCAGTTTCCGTTACCGGAAGCATTAATACAGGTAGACGAGTTGCAGAGCTTGCTTCTCAAGGTCTGAAAAAATTTGTACTAGAGCTTGGTGGTAGCGACCCCTTTATCGTGCTCGAAGATGCCGACCTTAACCAGACTGCTTACATGGCGACGCAGTCGAGGTTGCTCAACACAGGTCAAAGTTGCATAGCAGCGAAGCGCTTTATTGTGGTTAAAGAGGTTGCAGACAAGTTTACAACACTGTTTGTGGAAAATACACAGGCGGAAGTGATCGGCGATCCGCTCGACTCCAAAACTAGTGTGGGCCCGCTCGTCAGAGACAGCCAGAGGCAGGCACTTGCAAGGCAGGTGGATGACGCAAAAAACAAGGGCGGCAGATTGCTAACCGGCGGTAGGTCTATAAATAGAGAGGGCTTCTTTTATGAGCCCACGATAATATCAAATGTAAACCATCACATGGAGGTCGTGAGGGAAGAAGTATTTGGTCCAGCAGCTCCAATTATAGTGGTTAACGACGAAGAAGAGGCAATAAGGGAGGCAAACAATTCTGAATTTGGACTTGGCGCAAGTATATGGACAAATAACATCGATCGGGGCATACAACTTGCTCATCATGTTGAAAGTGGTATAGTGTCTGTAAATGAAATGGTAAAATCTGACCCTCGCCTACCGTTTGGTGGTGTTAAGAAGTCAGGTATTGGAAGAGAGCTTTCCGAGTTTGGCATTAAGGAGTTTGTCAATGTTAAGTCTGTCGTAGTAAAGGATATTGCAAGTAAATTACTGGTCGAATAGAAGAGAGAGAGGGAGAGAGAGGATATAAGACCTTCTTTTTTCTTTTTCTTTTTCTTCCATCAAGCACCGGGCTTCATGCGCTTCGCCATTGAGAGCCTTGCATTGATGACATTAATCTGCTCTTCTAGTAACTTCTTATATCCTACAAGCAGTTTTTCCTGCTCATCATATGGCTCATTGCGAATCTCTGTCATTGTATCTTCAAAGACTGTGATCAACTTTTCGACTTCATCCCCTAAGTGATGAATGTCCTGTGCATCTGTTTTAGTACTAATATCGACTGATTGGGACTTAAGCTCTTGCGCTTTTTCCTCTGTTACCTCCTTCGTCTTTCTACCTAATGAATAAATGAGATCTTTGAGTGATTTTCCCGCATCTTTGGCTTTTGCAGAAACTGACTCTTCATCAGATGTTGCTGTTTCAGACTGCACTTCATATGTCTCAACTTTACGGGCAGGTACTGTCGTTATGGATTTCTCTTCAGTAACTGTGACATCAGCTGTAGGTTCTGAAGTTGTTGTGTTAACCGTCTCGTCATAAGTATCAGTTTTATCGTCGCTTGTCACGATAGCTTTACGTTCTTAAACTTTATAAGACTTCAGAAACTGGCCTATAACCCCACACGAGAATTATGTATTATCAAATACACACTGTTAAGTGTTCTAGTCCTCGACGAGTTGGTTGTTGCCTTGTTAGGTTTAGACGGCCTAACATATTTCTGCGTCAATAAGGTTCTATAGAGAAGACATTCTCCTCTCCGAAAGAGGAAGTGAAGAAGGTCACTACGATCTAGGGATTGATTACTGACCTTCCAATAATCTTGCCTGCCTTGAGCTCCTCCAGGGCGCTGTTTGCCTGATCTAGTGTAAATTTTTTGGACACTACTGATTGGATTTTGTTCATCCTAGCCAAAGATACTAGTTCCACCAAGTCAGCAAACTTGCCCGTATAGGCTCCTGTCATTGTAAATGCCCGTAGTGGGATGAGTGGGAGGTTTAACTCGAGCGAGCCACCGAATAAACCCACCATCACGAGCCGACCTCTCTTCCTTAACATGTTTAGGGAGTTTGGCGCGGTCTTGGCGTTATTTACAAAGTCAATGACTGTTTCAGCACCAAGGCCGTCAGTCATATCCTTGACACTCTTGACTGGGTCGCCCGCTCCGGAATTGATAATTTCATCGGCTCCTAGTCTCTTTGCCTCTGCAAGCTTCTTCTCATCAATATCCACGATGGCTATTCGGGCATTTGTAGTTGCCTTCGCAAGCTGCACTGCCATTAGACCAAGCCCGCCAGCCCCGACTACGACAACCATTTCACCCGGACGCGACTCTGCCTTCTTGACAGCTGTATAGGCCGTGAGGCCAGAGCAAGCAAGTGATGCAGAAGAGTTAAGATCAAGCCCGTGCAACTTGACAAGATATTTGTAACTTGTAACAAGAACCATTTCTGAATAGCCACCGTCTTGATATATTCCAAGGCTTCTTGGAGCATCACAAATATTTTCCTCGCCTACACGACATGCTGGGCAGGTGCCCTCACCTATCCAAGGATAGACTAGCACTTTATCCCCCTTGGAAAAACCTATGACTGATTCACCCAATTCCTCTATCGTGCCTGCGACCTCGTGGCCAGGTGTAAGGGGGAATTTTACTCCACGATCTTCAACTTTCATAAATACTCCAGGGGGGCCAGCATATCCGCCCTCCCATAGATGTAGATCACTATGGCAGACGCCTGCACTTTCAACCTTTACAAGAACCTGATCGCTCTTTGGTTTTGGAATGTTGAGATCCTTGATTTCAAGCGGCTCGTTGGTCTTTATTATCCGTGCAGCCTTCATACAATGAGAGGTTACTAGAGGTCGTTATTAATAGTTAGCAAAATGCTTTAATTGAAATCTTCGTAAACAAATTGTAGTCGTGGTGGTCTTCACTCCGGTTGTCATGGTGCTTTTGGCAATAAGCATAGTTGGCGCACTTGCGATACCTTTTGGAGACCCACAATTCCTCGACAGGGCCATACTATTGGAGCTGTCATTTCTAACTCTAGCCATAGTTATTCTTTTAGATATCAGGCATGCTGCTAAGAAATTACCACTTAGTAAACTTGCACTATGTGCATGCATTCCACTTGCGATCATTGTTATAGTGGGAAACTCTCTCGCACCGCCTCATGTTGAGATAATGAGAACATTTTCAAAGCCATTGAATGCCCTACTGCTAGTTGTTGGTGGTTATATATTGCAGGCGGCGCTTATTGGCACAACCATTCTGCAGCTTGCAAGAGCACGTATAGCCATTGTTCAAAAACAAAAGAACTAGGCACCAAGTATATTTTCCTTTGATAGCGCCTTGTCAAGCTGCTCCTTTGACATCAGTCCTTTGCTCAGAACAAGCTCGCGAATGCTCTTTTTACCCTTCAGCGACTCTTTGTATATTTCAGCTGCCCTAAGGTAACCAATGTATGGATTTAGCAGTGTGACGAGCACTGGACTCTTCTCTACATATGATTCCAACCTTTCCTTGTTTGCT
The DNA here is from genome assembly GCA_036566425.1 of Nitrososphaera sp. Classification (GTDB taxonomy): domain Archaea; phylum Thermoproteota; class Nitrososphaeria; order Nitrososphaerales; family Nitrososphaeraceae; genus Nitrososphaera. The sequence goes on along the minus strand of DATCWI010000067.1, from coordinate 11,994 downwards.
TCAATGCCATCAACTAGGTTGGCTGCAAATATTGGTAGAAAGTTCTTCAACATGTCAGTCGAATCAAGCACGCATTTCAACATAACCGGTAACATGACATTTAACTCAAACTGGCCTGCTTGGGCTGCCATTGCCACTGAAACATCATTCCCCATTATGTTGAAGCATATCATGTTGAGACATTCTGCAAGCGATGGATTGACCTTTCCAGGCATTATTGACGAGCCAGCGTGTACCGCTGGGATCAGAATTTCTGCAAATCCAGCTGTCGGCCCTGAAGCCATAAGTCGAATATCATTTGCCATCTTGTTGAGATCTATGGCAAGATTGCGGAGTGCAGATGAACAATTTGCTACATCATATTTGCTTTGGAGGGAGTAAAATGTATTCTCAGAGGGCTTCAAGTCCAACCCTGAAACTTGTGACAGGTATCGAATGACGAGCTGCCTGTAGCCTTTTGGAGTATTTGCACCAGTACCAACAGCGGTTCCGCCAAGACCAACATAACCTAATCCATCCATTGCTTGAGCAAGTCTTGCCCTTGCCTGTTTGAGCGAGTAAGCATACTGATCAAACTCGGCTCCAAGTGTAACCGGAATTGCATCCATAAGATGGGTCCGGCCGATCTTGATTAGGCCAGCAAATTCCTCAGCCTTCCTTTGCAATGAACCAATCAATTTATCAAGTGAGGCAATTGTCTCCCTCATGTTGAGCAAGATAGCAACATGCATTGCAGTTGGGAAGGTATCATTGCTTGACTGCGACATGTTAACATGATCATTTGGGCTGATGATTTCATATTGGCCTTTTGTTTTGCCAAGGATCTCCAGTGCCCTATTTGCAATGACTTCATTGGTATTCATGTTAAAGGCAGTTCCAGCACCTGAGTTGATTGTCTCTATCATGAATTCCTCAAGTAATTTACCTTCCAATATTTCATCGCATGTCTTTACTATTGCCTCAGCTTTGTTGTTATCAAGCGCCTTGAGCTCCATGTTTGCTAGCGCAGCTGAGCGCTTGATCATGACATAAGCCCTTATCAACTTGAGATGGACCTTTTGGCCAGTCACTTTGTACTGGTTCATTGCCCGAGCCGTAAAAGGACCATAGTAGGAGCTGGACGGAACTTTTACTTCTCCAAGTGAATCTTTGTCAATCCTGAATGACATAGCTAAATGTGGAAAATACTGAAAAATTGGATGTAATAAATTAATCGACAAGATCCACTCACTATGTTATTAGCCTTGCCCTTGCAAGTTTCTCAATTTGAAAAGCAGCAGAGCTCGGTATACTGGTACCATGTAGGGTAAGACTATTCTGGCCTGCAATCGATGTGTCTGCAACTGCTAGGGCAGGATAAAATCTAACTAGTCTGGAGAACTCTATCCTACCGTAACAATTGTTCTGAAAACATATCTTTTTCTCCTCTTTTCCTAGCTCGCCAACTGAGACAAATCTATCTATTATTCCAGACCCGATGAATGCAACCTTTTTCACAAATAGCAGTTTGGTATTCGGTAGCCAATCACGCTTTATGCTAACATAGAGTATACGTTGGACGTAGAGCTGTATTTCAATATCATCTTTTTGTATTCTGAAAATGTAACTTGCTGCATCTCTTTCTACCATTGTGAAAACGACACTTTAGTGATATACTTCAAAGACATACTTTTAAGAAATCTCCAACAATGCATTTCAAAAGTATCATAAGGAATCACCTTATGATACAGGGACAGACCATAAATAGGTTATAATCATAAAAGTGCATACAAAAGGCACAACGGCCAGTTTGAGATAATACTATTCTTCTTTCAGAGATAGATATGAGTGGATGGCGCAACATAACCTAAAGAAGCGAAAGTTAATGAGCAAAAAAAGAGTTAATCAAAATGGCTTGTATTAGAAGGATACCAATCCTTTTGAACTGTAACCAGATGGACAACTTATTATGCGTAATAAGCAATATATTAGCACTAAAATTCTCAAGCTCCGTGCAAGTCAGTGGCAGTGTGCTAGTTTGTGACTCTATTGATCAAGTCGGCATTGACAGCATGGAGCGCGCAGGGCTCACGGTTCACTACAAGCCAGACATCAAGCCTGCGGAACTGGTCTCTTCAGTTAAAGATTATGACGTCTTGGTAGTAAGAAGCAGAACCAAGGTCACAAAGGAGGTAGTAGATGCTGCTGTCCGAGCTAAGATAATTGCTCGCGTAGGCGTCGGACTTGACAATGTTGATGTTCAGGCTGCCGAAATGAAAAAGATTAGAGTGATTAATGCATCTGAAGCCGCTTCTATAGCAGTGTCCGAGCTTGTTATCGGACTTATGATATCCCTTGCAAGAAGTATACCTAAGGCAGATGCAGAGACAAAGCGCAGCAACTGGATTAAAAAAGACCTTATGGGCACACAATTGTCAGGGAAGTATCTGGGTATCGTTGGTGTTGGAAATATCGGACGCAATATTGGTAGGATGGCAAAAGCGCTACGTATGAACTTGATAGGATATGACCCCTACCCTATTAAACGGGAATTCATCAGCGAAACTGGCATGATAGTCACCGACTTGAATACGCTTTTGGAAAGCGCCGATTTTGTAACGTGCCACGTACCGGCAACTCCGGAAACAAAGCATATGTTTAATTCCGAGCATCTAGCCAAGATGAAATCTACAGCATACCTGATCAATACATCAAGAGGCGATGTGATTGACGAAAATGCACTCTTTGAAGTGTTAAAGAGTGGCAAGCTTGCTGGTGCAGCACTTGATGTTTTTGAGGTAGAACCACCTACCAATAAGGAGCTAATGAATTTAGCAAACGTAGTATGCACACCTCACATAGGCGCTCAGACAAAAGAGGCTCAAGAGCTTGCCTCTAGAGTCATTGCAGAAAAGGTGATTCAAATTTTGCGTGGTGTAATATGACATTGACATATAAGGGGGCCGAAATTAGGAGAAGTGATAGAATGCGCAACTATATGGCCCAAACATGGCATAGAATGTGGAAGGAGAATTCCGACGAGCTCAAGTTCAAGGCAATTGCCTGGAGATCAGAGCCAACCATCCACAGGATAGAGAGGCCAAGCAGGCTTGACCGGGCTAGGAGGCTGGGCTACAAAGCCAAGCAGGGCATCGTTCTCGTTAGGGCACGTGTTGGTAGAGGAGGTATGAGAAAGCAGCGCCCAGTTTCAGGTAGGAGACCTAAGCACCTAGGCGTTGTTCGTATCAAGCAAGGCATCAGCATGCGCAAGGTTGCTGAGCGAAGGGTGGCTGAAAAGTTCCCAAATCTTGAAGTCGTTGGATCATACTTTCTTCACAAGGATGGCATGAACATCTGGTACGAAGTCATCCTTGCGGACCCATCTCACCCAGCCATTTCCAAAGATAGAGAGATGAGGGGTAAGCTTAAAGCGTTTGCCAAGTAAAAAAGGCACAATGTCTGAGGTTTAAAGAAATCCAAAAGGATCAAGTCATTACTACCAGAGAAACTTGTTACTTATAATTTGACACTTAAGAAGCGCTCAAGCTTATCCATTGCTTTTTCAAGCATCTCTTCTTGCGGCAGATACACAATCCTGAAATGACCTGAACCGTAGGTAGAGCCAAAGCCGGAACCATGCACAGTTAGGACACCAGTGTTATTGAGTAGATCAATTACAAAGTGCTTATCGTCTTTCCAGCGATCTTTAGTCTCGATCTTTGGGAAAATATAAAATGCACCACGAGGAACTTTGCACTGAATACCCATCGCATTGAGACGCTTGACTACATAGTCACGTCTTGTTCTCAGCTTATCAACCATTACGGAGATGTGTGTCTGAGGTCCTCGAAGTGCTTGCACTGCGGCTATCTGGACGGGTAGATTGGCCGCTATGCGCACTCTTGCAAGCTTGGGTATATCCTCGCGCAATCCTCCAAGTTTTTTGCAGCTACTGTTCAGGCAAATATAGCCACAGCGCAAACCTGTCATAAGATATGCTTTTGAAAATCCATTGAGCAAAATAACAGGGGCATCTTTGGCCACCTTGCCTATGCCTGTGAAATGTGAGTCAAAAATGATTTTGTCGTATATTTCGTCGCAGATTACATAAAGATCATATTCGCTGGCAATGTCTATCAACTGTTGAAGGCTCTTTTGATCGAAGACTTCACCTGTCGGATTGTTTGGACTAATGATGCATAGTGCACGCGACCGTGAAGTTATCTTCCTCCGTAGATCTTCAAGGTTTGGTCTTCCATCATCATGAAGCTTGAATTCAATAGGCTTGCCACCATAAAATTTTGCGTATGAAGCATACGGTGGATAATAGGGACCGGGCATCAATACTTCAGCACCAGGATCAATGATAGAAGCCATAGTCATGTCAAGCCCTTCAGACACACCGTTGGTGACAACAACGTCATCTACTATTACATTGAAACCTTTTTCAGACTCTTTTTCCATGATTGCTTGCCGGAGCTCGGGAAGCCCTTCAGAATCAGTGTAATAGTTCTCATCGCGCATAACAGCATCCACAAGAGCTCTCTTGATGTGGTCTGGCGTCTTGAAGTCAAACCTCACAGGATCTCCTATGTTGAGGTAGATTATCTCCTTGCCAGAAGACTGGTATTTACGTGCATAAGTGATAATGTCGCGAATAGCATACTCTACCCCATGTATCCTATCTGATACCTTCATCCGAAACCTAGGGGGACCTGACCGAGATAAAATGTTATGTCTTCGGAATCGATTTATTAATCGCATCAAGATAGGCATAAATTTAAAGCCTCTCAGAGATGTCTGCTCCTTGCAAATGGTCGCTAATTATGATGAAGTGATGAAATTGGCACTGGAGCGAGGATTCTATTTTCCTAGTTGTGAGATTTATCCAGATGCACCTGCTGGCTTTTGGGATTATGGGCCCAGAGGCGTCAATATGAAAAACAAGTTTATCGAACTTTGGCGGCGCGAGCTTGTACGGCGCGACGGCATGCTGGAAATCGATGGGTGCCAAATAATGAGCAAAAGCGTCTTTGTTGCATCGGGTCATATTGGCAACTTTACCGACCCTGTAGTAAAATGCACGAAATGTGGCTCTTCGTTTCGTGCAGACCGCTACATTACAGAGAAAACAGGTGAAAATGTATTAGAGAGAATGGCAGAAGAGGAGATCAACGCACTCATAAAAAAGCACAACCTGCGGTGTCCAAATTGCAACGGCCAGTTTGGCGAAGTAAGCAAGTTCAACATGATGTTTCGTGTTGGTATCGGCCCTACAGGAGAGGAAGCGTATTTCCGTCCGGAAACCTGCCAGACTATATTCGTTGATTTTGCGCGTGTATTTAAGACAATGAGAGGTCGTCTCCCACTTGGCATAGCACAGGTGGGCAAGAGTTTTAGAAACGAAATTGCACCAAGACAGAGCCTTCTTCGCTTAAGAGAATTTTACCAAGCAGAAATAGAGATCTTTTGCAATCCAGAAAGACTAAATGAAATACCAAAGTTCGAAGAAGTCAAGGGTACCACACTTCGGCTAACAAATGGATCATCCTCCTCGTCCATAATTGAAGTGACCGCAGAGGAGGCCCTGACTAGAGGGTTAACACCGAACAAGCTCATCACTTATTATCTTGCCCTTCTCGTAGAATTTTATGGCAAGACAGGCATAGATCTAAAACGTAGCAGGTTCAGGACCTTATCTATCGATGAAAAAGCTTTCTATGCTTCTGCTGCGTTCGATTTTGAGGTCGAGACGAGTATTGGATGGCTTGAGCTGGTCGCATGTAATTACCGATCTGATTATGACCTAAAGGGACATGCAGGCACAAGCAAGCAAAACCTCGAAGTATTAGACTCAGCAACCCAAAACAAGGTGCTACCGCATGTATTTGAGCTGTCGATGGGAATTGACAGAAGCATATACACAATTTTGGAACACTGTTACTATGAAGACGAACGCCAGGATGAGAGAGTGGTACTTCGTCTAAAGCCTTACCTCGCACCAATTCTAGTCGGAGTACTGCCCCTGATGACTAAAGAGGGACTTGACCGAAAAGCAAGCGAGATCAATTCTAAGCTAAAATATGACTTTGACACCTTTTACGATGAATCAGGGTCTATTGGTAGGCGTTACCGAAGGCTTGAAGAAATAGGGACGCCATTTGCTGTAACTGTAGACAAGACGACAATGCAGGATGATACTGTGACTGTAAGACATAGAGACACAATGCAGCAGGAAAGGATCAAGATAGATGATTTGTATGAATACCTCCATAAAGCAGGTGGACTGCGCTAGATTCATAGATACACTTTGCTTTATCAATTGTAGTAAGTTAAACAAAAATTATTACAGTAGCTATCTATTTTGATAAGGGCGATAGTTCCCTTTTTCATCATACATGCTTATGAATACGAAATTAAAAGTCCACCAGAATCGAAAGAAATTAAAACGCAAGATGCATAAAATAGTATGAAAAGAAGACGGTAAATAGGAAAAGCATAGCATCAGATAACGACTTGCCCTTAGAAAAGTGGCTTGTATGCTATCGGAATCCAACTTCAAATAAGCAGCCAAGTGGCTCCGTATTTATTCGTCAATTCTATGCGCCCGGTTATTACGAAGCTTATGATACGGTCCTAACGTATGCTGAAAATACGAACATGGAGGTGGTGTGGTTCCGCGAAAAGCATTCATGCGAGCCATTTCGTGATTGGGACATTCCCGAGCTCGAATCGCTTTGCACATACTGTAACAAGAAGTTCAACGACCTCGAGCCAGTACCCTGCAAGCATGAGAGCTGCAATGCAGTGTTTTGCTCGAGGGAGTGCATGGCAAGCCATCTTGCACTGCGGCATAAAATTAGGGATATGTCAGAGCGGAGTTAGTCTTTTGTATGCGTCAGAATTCATGCCCAAAAACCTAGGTTTTTGAGCATATAACATGCGAGAGCAGAGAGCTGACGGCGGGCAAATTCTGCTATTTAATAACTAGATATTCGAGTCTTGGCAGGACTTATCTCCCTCAGATCGTCCAGTAATGATCGGTAAGAAAGGACATCAATGTGATCAAAAAGAGACTGATATTATAAATAATGCTCGTCTGGTAAAAAAGCTATATTTAGTTGTTAGATGGGGCATTGTCTACGTGGATTATTAGATTTCATCACCGCTTGACAAGATCAAGGGTGACCATGCGTATACGTTCAGGATCTCCCCTAAATTGCTCGATGCAGCGCGACGAGTATTGTCTTGGTACACCATCCTGCTGACATACTACTGAAAAACCAAGAGACATGAAGCAGGACTTGAGCCAATTAGCCCAGACAGAATACTGTTCATCGCTTACAGGCTGTAGCAACTCATCTGTTAATTCTGTAACGAGCTGGAGCTGCCCCTGTTTTTTTAGCTTCAAATAAACAGATTTATAGAACGGCTTCCATTGTTCTTCGTTTTTCTGATCAATAAACGGTGGATCAGGCAATATTATTATGAATTGATCAACAGATTCATCCAAGAATGTAGGAACAATGTCTTCAAAAGACCGGTTTATGATAATAACATTGGGAAGGCTGATTCTTGACCGTGCTTGTATGCACTGATCATTGTTGAGTTCGATTCCAACATACGTCCAACCAGGATTGCGCTTGGCTAGGATTTCAAGTAGTCGGCCATCGCCCATACCAAGTTCTACAACTAGCTTGGAATAAAATGGGAGAGAAAGATTCATCCTCCAGCGTTAAGCCTTGAGTAGCTCAGCTTCAAGCAATTGCTGCAGGAGTTGAACCGCTTCTTGTTCGACCTGCTGTCTTGGCAAGCCTAGCTTCGCAGAGAACTGATCGGTGATTTGGTTGATTGTCTTGGTTCCGTCACATGCGTTCCAGAATTCTACAATTGCTTCATTAACCATAAACCCCTGATCCTTATTGTTCGCAAGCATGAGTGATCCATCATCCTGCTTTGAAAATGTGCCCATTTTCAGGGGCTTACTCTTTTCATAGTCGATCTGGAATCGTAACTTTGGCCTGCCAAAACCAATCTTTTCCCGCACGTCTTGATTCATTTTTTCAAGGCTCCAAGGCGGATCCCATACTATGTCGACATTTACATTGCCTACCCCATTTACCTTTCCTACGTAGCGTTTGACATCACTCACCAGGGTATCATGAAGCGGACAACCTCTGGTGGTCATTGTCATCTTGATGTCTACGTCTTTACCATCAGCGACCTTGACTCCATATATGAGTCCTAGGTCTACTACATTGACAGGTATCTCTGGATCCATGCACTTTTTTAGTGCTGCATAAACTTGCTCTTCAGTTACTGTTTGCTGTGTCGACATCGCTCTACCTTATATTGGGTTGGACAAAACATGATAAAAACTTTATCAGCCAAGCAAGGATTTAAGATTCTTATTAAATGGAGGATTGAGTACCCCTTTCTCGGTAATGATGCCTGTTATAAGCTCTGGTGGAGTTATGTCGAATGCAGGATTAAACACTCTGACGCCTTTGGGTGCAATCCTTCTCTTGCCTACCTTCACGACTTCGTCTACTGATCTGTCTTCAATTATCACATCTTCAGGGGTGCTCTCAAAATCAAATGTTGATAACGGAGCTGCAACGTAAAATGGCACATTATGTTTGCTGGCAAGAATTGCCACCTGGTATGTTCCAATCTTATTAAAGACGTGACCTGTGCGAAGCACTCTGTCAGCTCCTACAATAACGTGGTTAACTGCACCAATCGCCATCATGTGCCCAACAGCAGTATCAGTTATCAGGCTGACATCGATGCCATCGTGCAGGAGCTCAAAAGCGGTCAGACGGGAACCCTGCATCACGGGGCGAGTTTCTGTCGCAATGACGCTCAGGCGTTTGCCTGAGTCTCTAGCAGCTCTTATGACACCGAGGGCAGTACCGTATGCAACCGTAGCAAGCGAACCGGCGTTACAGTGAGTAAGCACCATATCACCATCCCGGAATAGCTTGAGGCCATGTGCTCCTATTTTCCTGTTGGTTTCGATATCTTCTTGCGCCATCTTGAGCGCCTCGTTAAGTATTACCCGTTTTGCCTCTTCTAGGGTCTTAGCACGCTTGCCCTTTCCCATCACCCGCTGCAACGCCCAAAAGAGGTTAACGGCAGTAGGACGCGTAGCCTGTAGCACCTTGAATGCACTATCGAGATCTCTCATTAACTCAGGTAGCGTCTTAGCCTTGCTTTGCTGAGCTGCTAAAGCAAGACCAAATGCAGCGCTTACGCCAATTGCAGGTGCACCTCTTACCACCAGTCTCCTGATTACATCTGCCACTTCATTGTAATTTTTGCATGTCACATAGACAAGTTTGTTTGGAAGTTTTGTCTGATCTATGAACACCACAGAATTATCTTTCCATGCAACCGTCAGCAAAGGATCTCGATTGTGTGTCAAATGTCATAAAATTTTTTCAGTCAGTATTAAATCTAACTAGGTCTGCCGATTGATGCAAACCTCCGGGCAGGAAATCTCAATCCATCAAGGATCCCACGACCATCATAGAGAGCTGCGCCGTTTATAGTTTCATTTGTAATATTATAATATTCTGAATGGTCTGAAATCAACATCACAAGATCTGCATCCCTTACCACCCTTGATAAATCCGATGACAGTATGATATCATGTGGTAGATTTGGATCTTTTGTTACAAGCGGATCGTGCACCCGGATCTCTTTCACTTTCATCTTCTTCAGTTCTTCAATGACTCTATATGTGGGCGAGAGGCGGGTATCTGATACGTTACCTCTAAACCCAAGTCCCAGCAATACTACGGTACACTTCGAAAGATCGGATTTATCAATCAATCTAATCGCCTGCGTGACGCAATAGGCGGGCATTGAATCGTTAATTGCCCTTCCATTCCTCACGATATTGCAGTCAACTCCAATCATATTTGCAGTGTGAAGTATGAATTGAGGATAAACCGGTATACAAGCACCACCTACACCAGCACCAGGCTTGTGTATGTGACAAAAGGGCTGAGAATTGGCAGCTTCTCTTGCTTCCCAAAAGTCAACGCCTGCTTTTTCGCAGAATTTGGCCATCTCGTTTGCAAGCGCAATGTTGACATCTCGATATACTCCTTCTAGTAGCTTTTCAGCTTCCGCCGTCCGCATATTACTTATCTTTATCACGCCTTTCTTGGCTATCAAGGAATAGAGATTGGTACCAATTTCTAAGCTCTTGGCACCTGCCCCTGCCACGACTGCAGGATATCTTATCTCAATATCCTCGATCGCCCTTCCTTCATAGATGCGTTCAGGATTGTATAGCATGTAAAAGTCTCGTTCAACTTTGAGCCCACTCTCTTTCTCTAAGAGAGGTAAGACAACATCCTCTGAGGTGCCAGGTGGCACACTAGGATTCAGTGAAACAACATCCCCTTTCTTAAGACCTTGTGCAATAGCAATAGTCACTTGCTTAACTGCAGAAAGGTCTGCAGAAAATAAATTAGTAAGGAGCACGGGCACGCATATTAACTTAAAACGGCTGTCTTGAGAGGCCTTGACGAGGTCACTGTATACAAAGAACCGTTTTTCTCTTAGCCCTCTTGAAAATGCCTCGCTAACTCCAGGCTCATGTATGTGTGTCCTTCCCTTCCTTGCATTTTCAAGCACTTCAGAGGAGTTGTCAACACCAATGAGAGTAGCGCCAGCTCGTAACCATGAGGACGCAAGAGGAGAGCCTACATGTCCAAGACCGTAAACTGCAATTTTAAATTCGCCTGATCTAACTCTTCTTGCAAGTTCAGTATCAACGTTGTTCTTGTTGGCTGAGATTGTAGCAGATGTATTGCTGAGATTTTTCACGGTAGGTCTAACATATATTTTCTATTCGTATATTAGAGTTAATCTTTGATTATCAGCTAATAAGTTAAATTCACGAAGTTGTCAATGTGACATTCTTGTCTGAATTAATACCTACAGCCATTAAGGCATTTGCTAATGAAATTATGCATCCGGTTGCACTCATTGGTTGCCGTACATCACCAATTTCACTTGATTGCTGCGAATACGACCTAGCAATATTTGAACCGTCTCAAGAAGATAAACAAGTTAATCAAGTCGTCCAGGTTAACAAGCAACCCGTTGAGCTGATCCATTTCACTGGATCGATAAAGGATCATGTTATTGATTTGGCAAATATGGCGATATTGAAGGATAACGCTAAGCTTATGCTGTCCTCGGCTGCTAAAGACATAATATTGGAAAAATATACAAAAACGCTGGTTTCTTCAGGTAAGAAATCGCTAATAAGTTCCCTGTTTTGCCAACAGAAAATGAGGGGAACGAAACATCCCATTGTTGCTGCAATGTGGCTTAAGATAGCAGCTTATGAATTCTTAGATGGAATGATCGCACTCTCGGGAAACAGACCTATGCCTGTCCATATTTTGGAACAAGTAAGGCAGATTGATGCTCGAAGGGCAGAAGGGGTTGAGGTTGCCCTAGAATGTATTGGAGCGGAAAGGGCCACTCGACCTGCCATATCTAGATCAATGGAGGCAATCAAGGAATTAAAGTTAAACGACTACGACAAAGACCTTTTTGTATCGAAGATAACCCATCTACTTGAGCGCAGGATGTTAGTAGACTGCTATTATTATGCAGGAAGAGTTGCATCAAAAAATCTTGTAACTAGAATAGAGTCGTTCCACAGCCAATATTCCAAACTTGTACAACTTGCACTAGACTTGAGTAGCGACTCCCAGAGTCTTGAAAAAATGCAAAAGCAATTGTTCAGAGCTGTGAAGATAGGCTTAGGACGCTGATCACCTTCGTCTTACTGCCAAGACTGGAGGCTCAGATGTCTCTAATGTAGCTCTGCTGGTCTTTGCTCTCAGCTTTGCCTTGTATTTTAAGTTTCTAGGCTTAGTCCTCAACCTATAACCACAACATGGGCACCAAAGTCCGTCCCATTTTATAAATATCTCACATATCTGGCATCTTTTCTGTCCGCTAGCGTACCTGCCCGATCCAACA
>DATCWI010000063.1:0-89796 GCA_036566425.1 Nitrososphaera sp. | reverse complement strand
AATGCAGTAGCAAAAGGCACTTGGATACTATCTTGTATGAATTGGTTTGATTGCTCTACTATGTTTACCGAGCCGTTCAGCTGGGGAATTCCCATCCGGGTTTGGTTAGATTGGGCGGTGCTGTTTGTTTCTTGGGCAAGTGTTTCCTGCAGCGACGTTATGACAAACATGCCTGCTAATACTGTCGTTATACCACTAAGCACGATAAATCTTATGTCCTTTATGGCCATTTCACGCAGTTTCTATATATTTAGATGTTGATACAAATGTCAATTTAGGCCCCAGTATTTGTCCTACAATAATGCTATAAATAAAAAATAAAACGCTATTTAGGCTTGACCACATTTAAAATAAATTAATTTTCAGTTAGTTACCGTACCGACGCATAGAATTACTAAGTATGCTGCTGCGATGGGTTTTGATTACAGTCTTTTACAGAGACGAAAGATGCAGAGGCAGGCAAGGATGATGAAGCAGGACTATTGACACCATCAGGATCATATATTCCGTGAGCACCACTCCCCTTCTTATGATGCACATATTGATGGTAGGCGACGGATTCTGTGTCTGGGCTTGTTGTAGAGACGCTACTTCCTAGAGCGATGACAAGCCCAAGAATTAGCAAAGAAGAAATGGCAACGGCTCTTATTGCCTGCGAGATAGGATATCTTGCAATAATCTGACCAAAACTTCTTTTCTCCTTGATATGGGAGCCAGTATAATCCTCTTTTATAGGCGGGTCAATTGTATTGTTTGAATTTATATCTGAACCGACAATCTGCAGAATTTCTTTTCGCCGCTCTCGATTGATGGATACATATCCATTGGGCTGGTAATCATCTAACATAATATATCCCTGAAGCCTCAAGCTAGAGATTGCAGAAAGAACGCTATCCTCACAGTCATCAGGAAAGCCACTAACCAGAACAGATAATTTCAGTGGCTGCTGCTGTCTCTTGATAAGAATACGCAGGACAGCAACCTCAAATGTATTCACGCTAATAGTTGAACAATTGCTCTATTAATCCTTTTTATCCATAAAACGATGGTTATTTGATAGAGTAAGGCGTATTCTTTGCAATAGCAAGGAACAAATATGTCCATATTCAAATAACATCATGTCCACAGGAGAAATTGACGCAGGCCCAGACTATGAAGGGGTACTTTCCAAAGTGTTTTCTTCGCGGGCTGTTTCTCAGATAACGGACTTTTTCCTTGACCACAAAGAATTTGATTACTCTCCTGGAGAGATAGCAAAGAAAACAGGGTTATCATTTAGAACGATCTTTCGAGAGCTGCCATACCTCGAAAAAAACCAATTGATCTACATCAGCAGAAAAATCGGCAAGACGAGCATGTACAGACTGAATACTGACCTTCAAGCAGTGACTTTTCTAGAGAAGTTTGCATTTGAGATGTCACAACTTCAAATTAAAGAACTCCCGTCGTACCAAAATAAGCAAAGTATACCCGAAATTAAATGAACCTCATTTAAGGCGGAGAACAGGCAAAAATTTGTGTATAAAACAAGAGGTCAGAATTGCACTAACTTGCAATATTTTTCGTAGCGGTCCTCTACATCGTCCTTTGTTATAGACAAGAGGCGCTTGATGCCAAAGTCTTCGACAGCAAATGAGCCCATTACATTACCGTAGATCACCGCCTCCTTCATCGTGGTAAAGTCCGTCATACCCTTGCGAGCTATATGGCCAAGAAAGCCGCCTGCAAAGGAGTCACCAGCTCCAGTGGGGTCGACTATCTCGTCAAGAAAAAATGCGGACGCTGGAAACACTAGTCCCTCTTTAGTAAATAAAATGGCACCGTTCTCACCCTTTTTGATTATTGCAAATTTTGAACCCCATGACATTATCTTCTTGGCGCATTTTGCAAGGTTAGGCTCCTTGCACAAGAGTCTAGCCTCATTGTCATTTATTACTACCCCATCTGTCATCTCTATCATCTTGATTACGTCGTCACGGCCCCCATTTATCCAGAATTCTATGGTGTCGCAAACTATAAGCCGGGGTTTCTGGAAATGTCGTAGGATCTTGATGTTTTGCATGGGGTCATTGTTTGCAAGATATACGTAATCAGAATTGATATAATCATCAGGGATTACAGGATCAAAGCCAGCTATGACTCCAAGCTCAGTTTTATTAGTGGTCCTGTTTGACAGATCGTAATCAAATGAAGAATCATAATGAAATGTCTTGCCCTCAAGTATGGTGATGATTCCCTTTGTATCTATACCCTTTGAGCTAAGTGCCCTTATATGTTCATTGGGCATGTCTGACCCCACCGCTGCTACTATCGAGGTAGTGGTAAATAGGCTTGAGGAAACAGAGGCAAACGTGGCAGCTCCACCTAGTATTCGGGTCTCTGTCCGAAAAGGAGTACGAGTTGTGTCTAGTGCAACTGTGCCAAAGACCGTCAACAACGCTTACTTAATAGGCGATTTTATTTCATTATTAAATGCTTGCAGGCATCATTAAATAGCAAGCAAGACAATCACACATTTGCTTGCGACTAGTCATCGCGATTACTGGCGCTTCAGGTGTCATTTATGGTATAAGGATACTAGAGGTTCTTAAGAGACTAAAAATTGATACACACCTTATTATCACAGAATGGGGCGCCAAGAACATAAAGATAGAAACTGACAGCACAGTTGACTATGTCAAATCACTTGCAACAAGGTCTTACGAAGACGATAATATGGCCGCACCTGTTTCAAGTGGCTCATTCAAAGTTGATGGCATGATCGTTATTCCATGCAGCACTAAAACACTAGCCAGTATTGCAAACGCCCTTGACGACAGCTTAGTCTCAAGAGCGGCAGGTGTTTGCATAAAGGAACAGCGCAAACTTGTTCTAGTTCCAAGGGAGACTCCGCTGTCAAAGATACATCTAAAAAATATGACCAAACTTGCTAGTACCAGTGTCGTAATTCTGCCTGCTATGCCCGGATTCTATCACAGGCCAAAGACAATGGATCATCTGATCAACCATTTAGTAGGAAAGGTGCTTGATCAATTCAATATCGGGCATAGTCTTTTCAAACGCTGGGGCGAAGGCTAATAGAGAGAAATAAGAAAGCGGGACAATGATTCATAATCTTGCGCCACTAGTCAACTTAAGATATCGCAGCTTGGGTCAATAGGCATACATAGCTAGACACGAAAAAGAATGCAAAATAATCGTTGATTTTATAGTCCCACTATACATGCATTAAGAGTCAGAGGGCGTAATTTCTTCAGGATTTTCTTCCCACAGGCGCATCTTGTCCAGTTTGTCTTTCCTTTTTGCACCCTGCAGCATATTGTAGACGGTTTTGTGCATGCTACCCTTGGCGA
Source organism: Nitrososphaera sp. (assembly GCA_036566425.1). GTDB lineage: Archaea > Thermoproteota > Nitrososphaeria > Nitrososphaerales > Nitrososphaeraceae > Nitrososphaera. Next base: position 86,443 of record DATCWI010000063.1, on the reverse strand, counting down.
GCATGGATATCGCTTCAGTTGTAAGCTTGATCTCTCTAAAGTTCCCAATAAGGCATACAGTATGTCCATAAACAGATACATAGGATCCGCTAAGCTCTTCAATCATTCTACGAGCCTTACCCCCTTCACCAATTATCCTGCCCTTGACACGCTCAAGGGCGTTTGGAGACTTGCCTGTGTAGTCATGCAAATCGATCTGTTGGAATATTAGCTCCTCGTCTTCAAAGAGAAGATAAGCTCGCTGGGGCGAGAATCCTCTTGAAATGGCGGTTATTACTTCGACCGCCCGAAAAGCTTCCAGACGATCAGCAGAACTATTGCCTACAATCATAGTATCACCACTCTCGCTATCGATCTCGATTTTGACGCCACATCTTTCTTCAATTTGCTGCTTTACTTTTCCACCTTTGCCAATCAAAACACCTATTCTCTCCTTTGGGATCTTGACCGTATGCTGGAAGCTCATTATATTATGTCACCTCTAACCTTTTCCACTACTTGAGCAGTGTTGAGAACCTCAATTCCTCTTTTTTCAAAGAACCTGTTTATATTCATAACATCGCGCAATAAAAATTGTTTGGAATTTGGATGCTGAATATCTACAGCAGATCCAAAGTCAAACAACATGATGCCGAGGCCTGTCTTGAAAATGTTGTACTCTGACAAGTCAGCATGTACCAATTTGGCCTTTTGGTATAGCATCGTCATTTGTTCGACCACTTGCTGATAGTCGTTCAACGTGATTTCTTCTGCATTTACTAGCGCAGGCATAGGATTACCTTCGCTATCACCTACAAACTCCATTACAAGCACATTCTTCTTGACTGCTATCGGCAAAGGTACCCTTACTCCTACGGTATGGGCTGTCCACATATTCTTGAACTCCTTTCGAGCCCATGTCATTATAAGACTGCGAGATCCCAGCTTTATGTCAGAAAATCTAGGATCGCCAGCAATGTATTGCATCCGCTTTTTGAACTCAGCGCTTACCGTAAGATATATTTTGACTATTCGAAGTGATCCATCTGGCGCAACTGCAAGGTATACTTTAGATTCCTTACCTGAAGCAAGTGAGCTCTTGATAGACTGTATAATGCCATCGCGCCTCAATTCGTTTATCCTCATGAGAGTGGGCACATCAAATACATTATCAAAAACGTCGTAATCTTCAGACATCTTGTTTAGGAATTTACTCTTGCGTTCATATTTTGAGAGCCATCTATCAGCCCTGGCTGAGGCCTTGTTCTTCTCTTCTCTTGGCAGCTGCTCATCAGGCTCCTCTTGGGACAACATGCAAAAGTTAGTGTTCTTTTATTATATGTGTAATGCTAGGATAGGCAATAAAATATTCAAACAGACATGCACCACAGAATAACATATAACACAGACTCATCTTCCCTCTCACAATATAGAGAGATGCTTACAAGAAATTCTGCGTAGGATAGAAAAACCCTCAGGTCAAAGGCAGATACGGTGGAAGACTGTTTAAAATGAGGAGGTATACAAGAGAAGGCAAAAAAAGACTTTAACGTACACACAAAACAAAATCAATAAACAAAGATCGCTGTAATCTAGGACCTGCCCTTCTGGCATTAGAATATTTCTTTGCTGGGTTGATTTTTTAGTTTGAGAGATTTTTCATCAGTGCTGAAATTTGTAGATCATGAGAAAAGGCACACCCGCAATTTTCCTTATACTAACTTCTTTTGCCAGTTTCATCTCAATTGCCTGTTTTATTATCCTATTGCCTACAAGGTTTGCAATGTCACATTTCTGAAGTAGCTGCCCGGCATATTTCTGCTCAATTACTTCCTGTTGATAATATTCCTTTGTAAGGTGGATCACAAGTCCATCTTGCTCCAGTTTTGTCCCAATTAAGTCTATATCGCAGATGTCGACCATCATTGATCCTTGGTAGCGCATAGTTCTGGCTGCATAATATGACAACTGTCGTTAATTAGTAGCACAGGATAATGAGGGTTTTGCTAGCATCATCATATGTAGGTTTCAATCTTAATATCAAATGATCCATCCTCACGCTTCTTGCGGTTGGTGACAAACCCCAGCGGACTCAGGATCGAAATCACTGCATTGACGGTTCCAGCATAGCCGCATATATGAAAGAAAGAGTTTTCAGGGGTAACTTTTTCGCCAACTGCTTTTTCAAGTTGAGATTTGCAATTGTCTTTGTCTACAAGTAAAGTCTCCACTCTACCTACGTTCCCCCTCCAGTCACGCGACAGCTCTTGGTCAGGTCTACTTACAGTCGTTAAGTATTTGAAATTCGGATCGCTTGCAGATATTTTCTTAAGCAAGTCACAGTAACCAAGCTCCTGGGCGTATTTTGCTCCATGGAGCAGTACTATTTCTCTTTTTGACTTAATATTTTTTAAATGGAGAATATAACTGATAAAAGGGGCAAGACCGGTTCCGGATGCAACTAATACTAGTCGTCTTGTCTCGGATGTCCCATCGGCCTTCTTATCCTCAATGGTGAACGTGCCAGCAGGGTTGAGCCAGTAAAGGAGATGGCCTTCAAACATTTTGAAAAGGGTGCTTGTAAATTTGCTCATCACATATTCTGATGCAGACTTGATGTAAAACTCGAAGTACCTCTTTTCTTCAGGAGGGACCGAAGGTGAGAACGGTTTGTAGGTTATGTTGTGATCACTATCTAGTTTCAACCCAAGTGTAACAAATTGACCAGCTTTAAAGTCAGGCACCCGTCTTCCATCGAATGGCTGAATTCTAAATATTGCTAGATCAGGAGTCAGGTTTTTGCGATAGTTTATCCTACCTATAAGCGGTGGCGCCCCCTGTTGACCTGAACTCATATTTACGATTTCTGGGATACTTAGGTATATGTTGATATCCTTTTTATTAGAGCAAACTAGAGTTATGCTGGTTGGCCAGTAAGAAGGGCATAGCCATAACAGCAGCCATTGCAGCAGCAATAGTTGGATCGAGTTTTCTGATATGGATCATACCGCAGAGCAGCCCTGGCAGCATGATTGAGCTTCCACGTGACGACAATGGGATCATTTCCGACGTGTATTCTAGGCATCAGAGCATTTCAACCAACATCGAATCAAAGTTTGAGCAATGGAAAAGTGGAGAAGTGATCCGTAGTGACATACTGAGCCAGATAAGCCGTGATCGGTCAGACATACAGAATATGCTACAACAGCTTGATAGTGCCTCGCCATCCCAAGAATGGCAACAAAGCTATGACTTCTATATTCAGGCACTTGACAGCTTTCTGAAATACCTTGATCTGATGCAAACAATAATCGAGGAGAATAATGGAATGCTTGATTCTAATGTTAAATTAGATGCCCTAAAACAAGAATGGCAAGGCTATGTCGACAACTCGATAAATGCTGTACCTATCTAGCTCAAGACATCAAGAATTGCGTCTATCCTTGCATCTGTCTTAAATGCACCAGTATTCAACGCGGTTTTTGAGGCCACGAAGCCAGTGACATACAATTTTTCAATAATCCTGTCCACTGAAATTGTGTTTGATTTGAGTTTTGATGAAATTTCGTCAGCCCGGAAGTAATAAGGTATTTCGCTTGCTTCTTCCGCTGCCACTTCGAGCACCTTTTTGCACGGTCTATTCGGGTCTTGCTCTAACATTTTCTTAACAAATTCTTTGTCGTGTAGTGACCCTGTCCATAGCTGGCCTCCGACAGCCAATCCAGTGCTACACAGCTCGCATTTACCTTTTCCATATTCTTTGGTATTGAAACGATGACCACAGTGGGAACAGTGCATTACGTAGCCTATATTATTGTAAACATCATTTGCTTGGCTACTGCTGACAGACATCTTTGCATAGACGCGAAGGTAGTGCTTTGTGGCATGTACAAATACTGGATGAATAGCAAGTTCAAGCCTTGAGGCAGTCAATGCAGTGAGTGAAATTAGCAATCGGATCGCAGTTTCATTGCCATAGGTATTGTTGAGCGGCCTGCCATAGTAACGGCGCAGACACACCTTAGGGTAAACTCCCCATAAGACTGCGGTATCTGTTGCAGTTATTGATACAAGACCGCCGTCGAGCACTGATCGGAGTACACAGTCTATATATCTAGCAGGAGTACCAAAAGGATCCAAATCAACTATGGAATAGCGGTCCCCTTCCTTGTCGCCCTTTAGTAGGAACTTGCAAACCTCGTCAACTGAGAAATAGCACTTGCCGGTTACAGAATTAAGCCTAGCTGCCTCTTTAGCAGCTTCAATTGCAATACAGTTAATATCATTGCAATAAACCTGTTCTACTGCAGGGACCTCGACTGCAACCCTAAGAGCGCGTGCACCAATACCCGTAAACGAATCAGCAAACGTCTTTTTTCCAGGTGATGCTGCAAAAGCACTATAGGCAAGTATCGAGAGGTCGCGGTTAAGCTTGGCAGCAGGATTGAAGAAGGCAGGCGTCTTAGAAGGAACTTTGGTAGTAAGCGAGGACTCGGGAACTATAAGTACCGTTTTACCCTCAATTGTCCTGACAAATTCTGCCATATCACAACTTTGCAATAACACGTTATTTATAACAGCATAAATGAGTCCGTTCCTTTTTTTGAAAAAAGCAACTAAGGATATAAATATCTACAAATGAGTATACCATTCGACAGTTTTGCTATGCCATGACGACAGCATTCTGGTTGGTGGAGTTGACGAAGCAGGTCGCGGCTCTATTGTTGGACCACTCATTGTTGCAGGTATTAGCGTACGAGAGTCAAAGATTGCGCTTTTGCACAATATGGGCGTCAAGGACTCCAAGGCTCTTAACCCCAAAGTGCGTGCTAAGCTTTTTGGTGAAATAATGAATGTCATAGACTCAGTCTGCATCCACAAGGTAGACCCTGTCGAAGTTGATGGCAGCGTGTCATTCAATGGACTCAACAGGCTTGAAGCAAAGGTTATGGCCAGTGTGATCAACAGTATTGGGGCAGATGAAGTCTACGTTGACTGCTGCGATGTCAATCCGCAGAGATACAGGGAGTACATGGAATGCCACCTTACATGTAAACCAAAGAAGTTATACTCACTGCATCATGCAGATGTAATTAATATGGTCGTCTCGGCTGCATCAATAATTGCTAAAATAACAAGGGACAAAGAGATCCAGCATATATGCAGCACATATGGAAGCATAGGCAGCGGCTATCCTTCGGATCAGCGCACAATGCGTTTTATTCGGGACTGGGTAGCCAAGAATGGCTCTGCGCCTGAATTTACAAGAAAGTCATGGAAGCCTCTTCGGATGATGCTTGACGAGATAGCCCATTGCAAGCTCTAAGGCTTGTAGATACAATATATCATGCCATGGTCCCTGTCAAAAGGTTCCAGGTTGATTATCTGATCTATTCGAAAACCATGCTCTTTCACCTTAGTTGCTTCTTGTGTCACTACTGCTCGTGGGTCCATCGTCACATCGATGCTCCTTGTCTTGACTACCAGCAACATTATACCTCCTGTCTTTAAATAGATCGAGCAATTTGCTATCGCAATGTCTGTTTGGTCAGGCTGGGCAATGTCACAATAGATGACATCAATTTTGCCAAATACTGCAAAATAGGAGTGAGGTTTCCGTGCATCTTCAAGTATAGGAACTACATTCTTGCGCTTTGAAGCGACATTTTCAATAAGTTCCCTTGCAACTCTTGTTGCCGGCTCAACTGCAAATACTATGCCAGAGAACCCAACGATGTCCGATATATGGCTCACAGTTGTCCCAGTAGACGCGCCAAGGTACAATACTTTGCTACCATTCTTTATTGGCATGTTTTTCATTCCCTTTTTGAGAGCAGCTGCAAGCTTGCTTCTAAAAGGATCCCAAATGCGGTATTCCTCATTCTCATATTTTACAAGCTTTTCTCCATAAACATTGTCTCCCTTTACGAGATTGGGGGTAGCGGCATTTTTCTCGCCATTTATTGAAATCCATCTAATAGTGTCGTCGCTTTCCAAATTTCTTTCTTCTGTCCTTCTTCTTTTTTCTATCATGTTTATCTCTTGTCACATCACGGCCGCCTCTAAATAGCTGCTGACGCTGGATGTGTTCCTTGTATTTTCTATCCCGCTCCTTTTCAGGCATTGGCTCTCGGTATTTCTCTCGTATTTCATCAATACGGCTTTTTAGCTTATCATAAACTGTGCTATCCTTGCCGTTGTGGCGATAATAGTCGATCCTTGCAGATATTGCAACCTTTGATGCAACTGCTCTTGCGATCTTGCCTCGCTGCCACTTAGGCGCAGAGTGAATGAGAGGATGCTGGAACAATAATCCATGTTTTGGCGGTCTGGCACCTGTCTTAAGTGCACGGAACAACGCCTTTTCGGCGCCCAATATTTGGATTGTGCTTGCAGGCAATGTTGCAAGTCTGGCCAAACTGCCAGCTTTTGAGATTATCCTTGCACCAACTGCCGCAGTTAGCAATTCTTTGACGTTCGGAGCCACGGTTTCCATTGCAACTTCAATGTGGTCTGCAAGCACTCTGCGCAGGTCTGACTGTACAATGACTTCATCTGCAAGCCGCTTGACAATTGCAAGGTTTTCGAGCGTCATATCCCCGCCCTTACTGCGCTTTGCAGCATCAAGTATAACTTCAATCTTTTTCTCAGGCAATCCAATACTTTGTAAAATTTCTACAATGATATTTTCTCGCAAACCTGCTTTGCTTACTATCTGAGCATATACAAGAAGACTTGAAACAAGGTTGTCAAGCTCTGGAAAATGGAGCCCGTACCACTCTCTCATCCTTGCTCCCACCGTATTGATTATCTTGTCCAGCTCATCTAGGGCATTGATAGACTGAATGATGTGAAGATCGAGCTTCTCAGATGCCTCCTTTACTCTAGAGGAAGAGAGGTTTATCGCAAATTCTCGCAGCGCTTGCAGTGCATCCTGTTCATTGTCGGCAAAGCCGGCCTTTACTATAAGAGTAGGCTTGCTGTTTTGGATATATTGCCGTTGATCTTCCGGCATCAGCTGACTATTCAAGCCAGCCTGTCGCAATACAGAGACAATGCTTGCATCATTTGTTGATACAGGCTCAAATGAACGCAATTTTTCAACAAACCATCTTATTTCATCAAGGTTCACTCCGCTCTTGAGCAGTCTATAAGACCTGATTGCATCATCAAATTTTTTGGCCACTACAAGACTGCCGGCTGGGTCAAACGCAGCCATACCGAGTTCCAATAGAACTACAGAGCAGGTGTTGTTTCTCATTCAACAACCTACAACAATCAGCTAATAAAAAATGTTAGCATTATTAAACAAACACACTAGAGATACCTACAGAATGGGTCTGACAGACAGCGATAGAAAGGAGCTGGTGTCGCTAATAAAGGCAGCAACTCGCGATCCAAAAATACCAATAGGACTTGCGCGCAAGATGATGCCAAATCAGGGCAACATAGAGGATTTTGCATATGGGCTCCTCTCTGGCATGGTTATGGGCAATTTTATCGCACAGTTTCAGAATGCGAATGGGAGGCAACCAGATAAGGACGAAATCATAGACATCTTATCGATAATGATGTCTGAGATGCCGCGTCTTCGTATGTCGATAATGGAAGAATTTGACATGCGTTAGAGTGTAAAAGTTTATCTAACGAGTGCCATGATTACTTTCTCCATTGCTAGATAAGGATAAGTCTAGACTGCCTGTTGCCATTAAGGATGTTATAATCATTGGCATCGGCGTTCTTGTAGTCTGGCTCGGCATTTGGTTCGTGTTTGGGGCTAACCCGTTTTACGTTGTCTCAAGCGGCAGCATGGAGCCTGTGCTTAAAGTCAATGACGTTCTTATTGTAAGAGATGCCGGATCTTGGCAGGACCTTACGATAGGCGAGATCATTGTATTCAATAGGCCTGAAGGAGGGGACAGGGTCATAGTCCACCGTATCGTTGAGTTTGGAGTGGACGTAAATGGCGAAAGAGCAGTTAGAACACAAGGTGACGCCAATCCTGGATCGATACCAGGTACCGACTACCCGATTAGGCAAGACGATTACATTGGCAAAGTGATCTATGTCATACCCGGCATCGGTGTAATAACAAAAGTAATCAGTCCACCTATCAACTATATCATAATTGCAATCATCCTTGCGATCTTGTTCTTCAATAGGCTCGGCAAAAAGAAGAGTAACAGCAACAACAAAGACGCAGAACCTGCTGCAGCAGGCAATTCTGACAAGCCCCCGACATGAAATCCAAGACAGAGTACCTTATATTCAACACTCCAACTAGGCAGGCATTTATCAATATCACGCCACACGTTGAAAGGATCGTGACAGAAAGTGATATCAAAGAAGGCCTCTGTCTTGTCAATACTATGCACATCTCTGCCAGTGTCTTTATCAATGATGACGAAAGGGGTTTGCATCATGATTTTGATAGATGGCTGGAGAATCTTGCGCCTTATTCACCGCAAAGTTACCTACATAATCGTACTGGAGAGGATAACGCAGACGCTCATCTAAAAAGACAGATAATGGGGCGTGAGATAATAGCAGCGATAACAAAAGGTAAGCTGGATTTTGGGCCATGGGAGCAGATTTTCTATGGTGAATTTGACGGCCAGCGACAAAAGCGAGTACTAGTAAAGATAATCGGGGAATAGTCACAGGTAGACAGGAAACTTACACATAGTTAAAGCTAAAAATTCAAATCTCACACATTTCTGCCACACGTATTTTTTACTTGAAAATTCTAGCACGCAGGTATATATATAGCGCCTTTATAAAGGCCCATATGCCGCAGACCAAGCCAATTGTAAGCATAGAGAATGTAGTAGCTTCTGCTACAGTGAACCAGACTGTCAACCTCAACCTCATTACTCAAATATTTCCAGACGTGGAGTATCATCCTGATCAATTCCCTGGTTTGGTTTTTAGGCTTAGATCACCCAAGACTGCAACTTTGATATTCAGCTCTGGCAAGATGGTCTGCACAGGTGCCAAGTCCGAAAAGATGGCAATTCAGGCTGTCAAGAGCGTTGTTTTGAAGCTTAAAAAGGGAGGAATACCTCTCGAGCATGAACCTCAAATTGAGATCCAAAACATAGTGGCATCGGCAAGCCTCGGAGGTAAGATTCACTTAGAGCTTGCAGCAAGGGTCCTGCCAAGGAGTATGTATGAACCAGAGCAGTTCCCGGGTCTTATTCATAGGATGTTGGATCCCAAGACTGTCATACTTCTGTTTGCATCGGGCAAGCTCGTGTGCACAGGTGCCAAGAAAGAAAGCGAAGTGTACAGAGCAGTGCATAACCTACATACACTCTTGGAAGAGAAGAATCTAATGATCTATGAGGGTTAGTTAGTCTATTTCATACTCTCCTTGTGTAACCATTTGTTTTAGCACCGACTCTAGCGCATTTTCGTCTATCAAGCCAGCATTATATAGAGCGTTTACAATGTCGTTGATGCCTGTCACTGGGCTTAGTTTTATTCCCATTTTTTTTAATTTGTCTTCCGCACCCTCGTGCCGGTCTACAAGCGCCACCACATCTTCTACAATACCACCGTTAGCCCGTATAATTTCGACTGCGCTGCTAAGAGAAGTACCAGTCGTTGCAACGTCGTCTACAATGACAACTTTTGAACCCTGCTCTAAGAAGCCTTCAATCATTTTTTTAGTACCATAGGTTTTAGGGTCCTTTCTGACATAAATGAACGGTTTGTTCATTTCATAGGCTAGGGCAGAGCCAAAAACAAGCCCTGAGGTAGGCACTGAAGCAAATATGTCAAATCGGCCTACCTTTTCTGCCACCACATCTTTCAATGCACTTATCCCAAGCCTAAAATATCCCGGAAAGCTAGGCAATACTCGCAGATCGATGTAGTAAGCACTCTGCTTGCCACTTGCAAGAGTGAACACTCCAAACCTCAAAGAGTTGCTTTTGAGTAGAAAGGATGCAAATTGAAACACAAAGTCCTTGGGAGGTAACGACACACCGTACATGTAAAAAAGGATTTATTTTAATCCTTCATAGTACAAGGACTCTATGCCTGAGATTTGGCTGAGATACGGCACTACTGATGTGGTGCTCGACATCAAGTTCGAAAATATAGCAAACCAGATCTCTTCCACATTTCAGGCGCCACTGGAACAAGATGTCAAGACAGCAATAACATCTTGTATGCCCCTAACTGATAAAATTCTCATCCTAGGACTGTCTGCCTCAAAGGCTGCTGCCAAGACTATAACGATGATTGCACAGGAAGCTCATGCAAAGGGGTTAAGCTTCACAATCGATGTTCCGCACAAGATCACAAGTACCCTGCGCGCTAACTTGACTGGCATCGAAACAATCTCCGTCAATCGCATTGACTATCAGTCACTGAATGAACGAATGGCCAAATTTCAAAATACCATCATTGTTTCAAGTGTTGCATACGATCCACTGTTTGGATTTTCAGGTGCACCCACCGCTTTACTGCGTAATTTGCTTGCAGACCAGATGGCAGAGGCATTCAACGCAAGAAAAGACAACAGACCAGCACCTGGAATTGAAGGAAATCCTCTCAAGATCGCTACTTCTGCAGTTGAGAGTATACCAGCGTTATCTATTGAATTGGTGGCTAACGGCGACAATGTGAGGGGTATACATGTTGGAGGCATCAAGGAAGCGTTTGACAAGGCAATTGAGCAGCTTCAGTCAATCTCGACCGTCGAGGCAGAGCTGGTTAAATGTGCCATAATAAGTGCAAGCGAGGAAGCTAGCTCACATTCAACGCTTGCCACCGCGCTCAACTCACTTTGGAACTCTATCCACATCATAAAAGAGGGTGGCACGGCAATATTGCTTGCAGAAGCTCGCGAAGGAATTGGTGGTGGAGCCCTTCAGATGTCTATAGAAGGTAGGCTTAAACAAGAGCAACTGCACCTAAGCCCATATGTTGATGGCCTTGAACATTTATTGTTCATGGAAGAGCTGCGAGTCAAATATGACATGGGACTTGTATCTACTCTTCCCCATTATTACACCAAGACAAAACTTGGTTTTACGACCTATTCTGGCACAAAAGACGTCTTGCAAAAACTGCAAGAAAAGCATGGCAAGAACTTCAGGACACTCGTATTATCAAATGCAGATATAACACTGCTCAAGCCCAAGGCAGGATAGAGCTTGGGATGGGTGCAGTCACTATAACGATCCCCAGGGTTATGAAAAAGAGCAACTTGCGCCTTGGAGATAAGGATGTAACATCATCTAGGGGGATATTACTAGGGATCCTCTGACTAAGTATCAGAACTAATATTGCCATTGGCCAGAATCCCATTATGAACAACGCTCCTATGCCTGCATAGGTGATAATTCTATGCCAACGTTCTTCAAACATGGCACGAGCAAGGTGCCCACCATCAAGCTGCCAAGCAGGAATGAGATTGATGGACGTAAGTGCAAACCCTATCCATGCAGCAAAAAGAAGAGGAGACATTACCAAGACTGTGTCCTCAACTATCTTGTCTGTCATATGGAGCGTAGCAATCATGAGCAAGCAAGTATTGAATGAAAACAACCTGTTTTCCTCAGATAGCCTCTGGTACTCCTCTACAGGTATTAGGGTGGATATAGCGGAACCATAGATTGATACAATTATCGTTATTATCAACCCCGCAATTGGTCCAGCAATGCCTACGTCAAACATGATATTCTTGTTGGGCATATTGCTCTGCTGTGTTATCAAGGCACCAAACGTCGGTATGAAACCTGGAACCCCGGGTATAAAATATGGCCATGATGCCTTGATGTTATAATGCTTAAGAGCTAGCATGTGTCCAAGCTCATGTATTCCTAATATGCCCATAAGCGAGATTGTATAAGCTCCTGCAAGCAGGATAGGATCGCTTACATATGCCTTTGCAAATATACTGCCTGAACGCATAAGACCGTCGTAGAATACAAATGTGACGGCGACAACAAAGAATATGAGATGCAAAGGCACCTGTCTTTTGGTTCTAATCTTTTGCTTTGGAACCTTAAATACGGTAATAACTATGCCGCCCTCTATCTTGAGTCTTATTGTGGATGATAAGGCAGGCATTAGTCTTGAGAAATATTTCTGCCGTCTGGCAGTGGGAACCATGCCGATCTTGTTCAGCTCCTTGATCAAGATCGGGAACTTATCCTTGATGTCATTTTCAGCTACCAAGAACTCAATGTAGTCTTCTCTGACGTTCAGTTGAGTATCTTTTAATGTAAATAATGATGAAACTATTGGAACTACACGGGAATAATCGCTGTTCAGAAAGGTGGTAGCCACGGAGAATTTCTTTTGGGTTTAATCCAATTAAAATATTGTTATCCCACAGTAGACGTGTAAGGTTAAATAGTGTGTTTCTGTTGTTGTAATAATTACTTTGCAAACAGCTCTACGAAAAGTAGGCGACTATGTAATACGCCGCTGCGAAGCAAGTGATCTTCAAGCGGTAATTGAGATTAACATAACTGCCTTACCAGAGCACTATTCAGACTATTTTTTTGAATCGATTCTGCGAGAGCTTCCGGAGGCATTCATCGTTGCAGAGCTGAATGGCAAAATAGTCGGCTACATTATGTGCAAGATCGAGTTTGGGTTTTCAAACTTTCGCAAGCTAGGCTTTGTTAAGAAGGGCCACGTTGTATCTGTCGCAGTGCTAGAAGAGCACAGAGGTAAGAGCCTTGGCAAGGCATTGATGTTTGAAGGAATTAACGGCGTAATGTATAGAAAAGCTGACGAAATATATCTAGAGGTAAGAGTCAGCAATACAAGCGCAATCAATATGTATCAGAAATTGCATTTTGAGATAAAATCTAGGTTGCGATCCTATTACAGGGACGGCGAGGACGCTTACCTAATGGCGCTAGAATTGACTTAAAAGATTTTTAAGATGCTGCAAATGCCTATCCGCTATGAATGTTAAAAGGAAGGGAAGTAAAGGAGTCGGCGCTATCCTTCTTTTTGTTTCTATCGTAGCATTTATCGCTTACGCATATTCCCTACTTGGAACAGAATGGGGGATGCTCATACTTCAGCTTACTGCTTTAGGGGCAGTAGCAATCCTTCTGGCTGTACTGGGGTGGATAGGATATACAATGCTTACTGCTCCAAGGGAAGAGGAAAAGCAGAACTAGTTGTCACTGAAACATCGGCCACTATCTGATACATCCTTGGGCCCACTCCTCTTACCATTCTAACTTGCTGGACAACATGGTTGTATTTTACAAAAGCTTTGTGCGTATCCTGCAATCCTAGCTCCTGACTGGTCTTTTTGTTATCCGCCTGGATATGAACGAAATAATGCACTATACCTTTTTTATTAAGTGCAAGTACCGCAGAATCAATGAAGTCTTTAGCTCTCTCAGGAAGTGGCATAAGCACCCTGTCAGCACGACCTGCAAGTTTATCTTTTATTACTTTCGCAGCATCGCCATGAATTGAGATAACCCTGTCCTGCACCTTATTTAACTTAGCATTTGCTTCACATAATTCTGCTGCTGCAGCATTTGAATCTATGCTATAGACCTTGCACATCTTGTTCACTCTTGCCATCAAGATTGAATAGGTGCCTACTCCTGCGAACATATTGACTATGATTTCACCTTCACTCACCATGTTTGCAATCCGGAACCTCTCTGTTGAGAGCCTAGGTGAAAAGTATGTTTTAGCGACATCCACTCTGAACCTACAGCCATGCTCCTTATACTCGGTAATTGTCCTGTTCTCGCCTGCCACAAACTCCAAGTTGCGCACCCGATAATCGCCTTTTACTGGCGAGACCTGAGCAAAAACTACCTTCGCACTCTTAACATGAGCGAGTATCGCATCAGCTATAAGATTCTTTTTTGGCATCAGATCGTCAGATATCTTGATGATTACAATATCCCCTATCTGGTCAAATGCAGAATATACTTGCGAGACCTCGTCTGACGATAGAATGTTGGATAGCGTGTTTTTCAGCATGTGAGGCATTTACTGAATCTTCATGTAGTAATAGTTGCCAGATTCCTTCTGTTCGCGATCTAGCCTGCCGCCCTCCTTGTTGACCCGTGGTCTGCCCGTTGTTTCGTCACGCCTATATGTAATCGAAAGTTCCTTGAGAAAGCGGTTCATACCCTCCTCTTTTTTAATAGGCTCAGTGGCAGATCCTTGAAGGCCTGGCTGCCCTTCAAATATCACCAAACTATCGGACACCAGATCGATTAAATGTACATCATGATCAATAATAATTGCAGACTTGCCCTGGGCTCTTATGAAGCGTTGGAGAAACTTTGCTACTGCTATCCTATCTTCTGCATCAAGAAATGCAGACGGCTCATCCAGGGCGTAAATATCTGCTTGGCGTAGGAGGGAAGCTGCTACTGCAACCTTCTGAAGCTCCCCACCGCTAAGGTTCTTGACATTCTTTTCGTAAAGTTTCTTTACGCCCATGGGAACAATGATCTGTTGTTCTATAGCTGATCCTTCAATGGGGTTCAGATATGCCATATACATCAGTGATCGTACATCCCCCTCATACTCTTGGTTCAGGTATTGTGGCTTGTAAGATATGGTGGCACCCACGTCTATTTTTCCCGAATCAGGCTTGTCCACGCCTGCCAACATGCGCATAAAAGTGGTCTTTCCAAGTGCATTAGCACCAATTATTCCAATTATTTCACCTCTTCTTATTTTGCCAGCCGACACATTGAGTTTAAATGATTGAAAGGATTTGGTCAAGTCGCCATAGCTGGCAATTGGGATATCCAGAAGGAGATCTTCATTTGAAGAAGTAATATCAAATCTAAAGGCCTTGTCCCGAAAGCGCACATTCTCATTAGGCAGGAAGCCTTCAAGGAAATTGTTGATACCCACTTTTGTGCTCTGCATGCCAGAAACGATGCCATATGCTCCGGGCTCACCATAAATAATATGAACATAGTCAGATAGGTAGTCAAGAAGCGTCATATCGTGCTCTACAACCATCACATTCTTGCCCTGCTCCGCCAGATCTCTTATTACTTTGGCAACTATAAGCCTTTGATAGACATCGTTATAGGAAGATGGCTCGTCAAAGAAATAATATTCAGCGTCCTTTGCTGCAGCTATGGCCACCGCAAGTCTTTGGAGTTCGCCACCGCTCAGCTGTGCAATATCGCGATTCAAAATGTTCTGCAAACCAAGTTGTGGCACTAGCTTGTCAGTTACTTTGCGTTCATCATATCTCTTCAACAGTTCCTTTGGCGTCCCTTTGAATGCCTTTGGTATGAGGTAGACCAGCTGCGGTTTGATTGAAGCGCGCATTGCACCATTTGCTATTTTTTCAAAATGGGATTTCATTTCAGTGCCTTGATAATATTTCAGGATCTCATCCCATGAAATTTCTTGATCATACTTGCCAAGGTTGGGCTTCATATTACCCGACAAAATGTTGACAATTGTAGACTTACCCATACTATTTCTTCCAACCAAGCCAACAACTGCACCTTTCTTTGGAGTAGGCAGGCGATAGAATCTAAAGGAATTGACGCCATACTGATGGACTTTGTCTTCAGAGAGCTCTTTTGCAAGATTGACAATTACTATGGCATCAAAAGGGCATTTCTTGATGCATATGCCACACCCTGTGCATAAATCCTCGGATATCAGAGCTTTGCCGCTATCTGGGCGCTGGATAATGCATTCGCCACCCGTCTTGTTTACTGGACAGTAGACGATGCATTCTAGGCCACATTTTTTTGGTTGGCATAACTCATCGTCAAGTACTGCAACACGATGAGTATTTTCTGCTTCAGAATTACCCAATTGCATATAATTTTTGCAATAATGCATTATATACATACCGTTTCAACCACCAAAATGTTCAAAATTTTTTAGGATTATTCGGAACCAAATACTCTACAAGAGTATTATCACTTGATCATTTTTTCAAGATGTGTCATTAGTCAACAAAGTACCTTTTCATAACACTGGACATCTTCATTTTGCCCGCTACTTCTCTACCATATATCTCCGCATGTTTATCCCTCAAATGCTTCAATGCAAGTCGGACCTCGTCTCCGCAAAGCTTGCACTTTGCCTTTCCAAACATCCCAGCTTTATTTTGGTGCGATTGTTTTTGAGCCTTACGTTTGGTTGGCCTCGACATCATGTACATCATATAGTTTTTCACATGGATTTTATTTATTAATGACAAACCCCTGCTATGAAGGTGAGGGCTGGCAACAAATTATACATGGTATGTTCCGATACCATCTTTTTGAGAAGAGATTATTCATTATTCATCATTTGTTGTACCTGCTCCTAGTGAAGCAACATTCAATTAGCCCTTTGTCAGATCTTAGAATAAGCCGGTCATAGCGGCAGGGTGCGACCCGGTCCCATTCCGAACCCGGAAGTCAAACCTGCTGTCGCTGCTGTGTTACTGACCTGCGAGAGCGGTCGGGAAGCGGCAGTGCTGGCATCTTTCTCTCCTTACTTTTGAGCATAGTCGCCTAGGTGTATTCTCTTTAGTAATTGCCTCACATTATAGCCTATCCTATCTATTGCGGAAAAGACCTCTGCAAGACCAGCCGGCTCCCATGTCTGTGTTTCTATGACGCAACAATAGTTTGCTGCTTCTATCGTTATCCTTTTCAATTCTTCCTTCATTATATTTATTGTAAAGTCATTTGACAATATTGTATCTTTTGCCAGCATGCTTGCGATCACGCCGCCGCTCCATCCCATGTTTATCACCTTACCGTTGGATAGCGTGTAATACGGCGCAGCGTCGAGCAACTTGTGGGCATTATCGTCAGTATCCACAATAAAGTCATTTTCTACAAGGCAATAGACATCATAGAAGGGTCCCATGCGCATCACCTCCTCTATGCCGACGAAGTCGATGTTGCCGCTTAATAACCGAACAAAACCATCCCTATTTGAAAGCCATCGTTCAAAGTAAGGTCTTTTCTTAGGATGCACATCTAGATCTATGCTGCCTATTCTGCAACTAAAGCCCCGATCTTCCAGGGCTTGCACAAGTATGTTCAGAGGGAACAGCGGCATATATTCTCTATCAAGATGGTAACTGCTTTTCGTCTTCCATCAACAGTTTGACAAGGGTTCTAACTCCAAAGCCGGTAGCTCCTCTATGGTTGTAACTTTTCTCATGGGTTCCTTCTTGCGTCCATGCAGTGCCAGCAATGTCAATATGAACCCAGGGGGCATCGTTGACGAAATTAGATAGGAACGCTGCTGCAGTGATTGCTCCTCCAGGTCTGCCTCCAATATTCTTGATATCTGCATAGGGGCTCCGAATCTGCTCGTGATACTCATCGTATAGTGGAAGCTCCCACATCTTTTCTCCCATCTTATCAGATAGCTTTCGTAGCCTGTCTACCAACTGTTTGTTGTTGCCTATCAATGCAGCTACATTGGCTCCAAGTGCAATTATCGCAGCACCAGTAAGTGTAGCTAAGTCAATTACAGCCTTTGGACCATATGTGGCGATTCCATATGCTATGGCGTCGGCAAGTATCATGCGACCTTCGGCATCGGTGTTAAGCACTTCTACTGACTTGCCATTGTACATTCTGATGATATCACCAGGTCTGTACGAGGTAGCAGACGGCATATTTTCAACAGATGGGACAATGCCTACAACATTGACTGCCGACTTCAACGAAGCGATTGCCCGTATAATGGCTAGGACCGTGCAGCCACCACATTTATCAAATTTCATTTCATCCATTTTTTCGCTGGGTTTTATAGAAATGCCTCCAGTGTCAAAAGTCACGGCCTTGCCTACCAAAAGGTATGGCTTTTGCTGAGGGTCGTTTGAGCCTGTATACTCAAGAACAATGAGTTTGGGTGGGTTATTACTCCCCTTGCCTACCGCCACAATACCGCCCATCCCCATGTTTTCAAGCTCATAGCGGTCCATTATTCGTGCCTTAATACCGTAGTCTTGAGCTAGCGAAACCGCGATACTTGCTAGATGAGCAGGCGGACAGTCATTTGGCGGCAGATTGCCAATGTCACGTGCAAAGTTTACCGCTTCGACTAGAATGTTTGCTTTCTCAACAACAGATTGAAATCTTAGAGAATCAGAATTGATCAATATTGTGACCTCTTCAATTTTCGAAGTCGGCTCTTTGGCCTCCTTGTACTTATCAAATGAGTATAAAGCAAGAGCGGTCCCCTCTGTCATGGCCTCAACAAGCCCATCATCAAGGTTTGAGAATTGTAGCATTGAAAATTCCTTTATTCCTAACTCCTGAGCCTTCCGTGTTGCCTTGCCCGCACATATTCGTGCACTCTCATCTGTGAACTTTTCTCGCTTGCCAAGACCAAGCAGCATTATCTTTTTCATTGGCCCCTTACCCAACGTATAAACTACTATTGAGGAGCCAAATTTTCCGCGGAATTCTTTGTTCTCTAGCGTCTCTCTAATTGAAGAAGAGACTGAGGAGTCTAGATCTTTTGAATGTGGAAAGTCCTGGTCGCCTTCAAATACACCTATCACCAGAAGTGAAGTCTGCTTTTGATCTATCCTAGCCTTCTCGACTTTGACTTGTACCACGATATGCTAGTGTCCAGTATCAACTTTATTTTAAGTTTATAACAGAATAAATAACGTGTAAGACAAGGTCTCCTGACTGCACAGCAATCGTCGATGCTTCATTAAATTAACTTCCATATTGTTAGGTCGAAGCAATATAGACGATCTAAATTATCTAGAATATATATGTCTGCAGATATTATGACGATATAGCCATTGCGCTCACATAACTTCTATCGTGCAAAGAGAATGACAACTACTATGTGTTAAAGGTGAATATCGTACCCTTTCGAAGGGTGCCAATAATCCTTTTTAATATACCTGTGGACGTATAGCACGACAGATTGTTGTCAGTAGTAATGTTAAATTCGCATGAGGCATTTATAGTGCTAACCTTTCCTCTCCCTCGGAAAATGCCTACTAAGATTTCCTTTGCCAATGGCAGCAGACCCGATCGGGCGCCATAAGCGCCGCTCCTGTTGATGAGCCAGAACATTTTAGTTGCATCATAGTCGCCAGGGAAGATCATTTCTTTGGCCTCCTTGGCTTCCTGCGAAAAGTAGTGGCCAGCTGTCCTTATCCAGCTGCGAGAAAGCATACTAGCTACCTTGGCGAACTTGGCGCAAGAATAGCACTTGTCATCATAAATAAGAAGAGGGCGTTTGAAATATGATGCTAACGACGACAAGGTATATATAAAAAATTATATTGTCAGCCTTTTAAATCTTAAGTTTCAAAAGACCACTAAGCTATATCTTTTTATTTTCCTGCAAGAAGCTTTTTCTTATATTGTTGTTTACATGGAGGAACCATTATGGGCCTTAACATGCGTTACCTTGACCTTAAGAGGAAGATCAGAGATGCTCGCATGTGGGCAATTCAAGGCATCACTGAAGCAGGTTCAGGGCACCCAGGTGCCTCATTCTCTGCCGCTGAAATAATGGGTACTTTGTACTTTAGAAGGATGAATCATGATCCATCGAACCCAAACTGGAGCGAGCGCGATTATTTCATTAATTCAAAGGCGCATTCGGCACCTGGCTTTTACTCGGCACTTGCGGTTGCAGGCTACTTTCGGCCTGACGAGCTTAGGACACTACGTCAACTTGGTTCCCGCCTTCAAGGGCATCCCGTAAGGTACTCAGAGCATCAAAAGCACCATAGCGTTCCAGGTATTGAATACTCAGGAGGCTCAGAAGGGATTGGGCTTTCAGTCGGTATAGGCATTGCACTTGCAAAAAAACTAGAGGGCAAGAAGAACAGAGTATTTGTATTGATTGGCGATGGCGAGTCAAATGAGGGTCAGATATGGGAGGGTTCTATGGCCGCTGGCAAATTCAAGCTTGACAATCTAGTCACTATTTTGGATCGCAATCACATCCAGCAGGACGGCTTTACTGAAGATATTATGCCACTTGATCCCATAAAGGATAAATGGGCTGCATTTAACTGGGAGGTCTTTGAGGTAGATGGTCACAGGGTTGAACAAATACTGGACGCGCTCAACAGAGCGTCACAGGTACATGATAAGCCTGTCATGATAATTGCTAATACAGTCAAAGGAAATGGTATTCGCCATATGGCAAATAATCCTCAGTGGCATGGAAAAGCACCACCCAAGAGGCAAACCGAAGTACTTCTGGAAGAGCTAGAAAGCGAATGCCTGATTGCACCTTCAATAATAGCAGGTGAACGTGAGAACTATGAAGATAAAATAAGGAAGGTTGAGCGTGAAGGAGTCGATATGATTCATTTAGATGTGATGGATGGCAGGTTTGTTCCAAATACTACGTTCTTTGCAGACACTATCAAAAAGCTAAGGCGACTGACCAGTCTGCCATTTGACACCCACTTGATGATAGAAAATCCACTTAAGAGTATACAAGAGTACATCGATGCAAGATGCGATATCATTACAGTACATGTAGAGGCATGCACTGAAAATGAGTTTAGAGAAATTCAGGAAAGATTGATCGACAATGGAATTAGCCCAGGCATTGCAATTAATCCAGGCACCGACGTGCCAAAGTGGCTCTACGATTGCTTGCATAATCTAGATGTGGTCATTGTTATGTCGGTCAACCCTGGTGCTGCGGGCCAAAAGTTCATGCCAGAAGTATTGGACAAGATGGTGGGGATTAACAAGCTGCTGAGGCAGCATGGGTTTAGAGGATATATTGAAGCTGACGGAGGGATCGATGCAACCACGTTACAGCAAACATACGATGCGGGTGCAAGGATATTTGTGGCGGGAGCTGCGGTGTATGGTGGCGGAGATATTCACGGCGCAGTAATTCATCTAAGATACAAGGCGGAAGTGGCACTTGAGAGAAGACTTCTTAACCATGCCACTCAGATTAACATAAGGACGGACTGGATGAAAGCCCGTAAACATATATTGATTCCGTATGCAAATGAGCTTAGGATAGAGGAAGAGCTACATGCTATTAAGTAGCGAGAAAAGAACCGCAGACATGAGAGGAGCCTATGGAGATACTCTTGTTGAGCTTGGAAGAAATGATCCTAGGATTGTGTGCGTAGGAGGCGACACAACTGAGTCCCTTAAGACGAAAAAGTTTGGCGATAAGTATCCTGAGAGAATGTTCAATGTAGGCATTGCAGAGGCCAACATTGTCTCAGTGGCAGCTGGTCTAGCAATAGCCGGCAAGATTGCATTTGCCAGCACTTATGCTGCATTCATCCCTGGCAGGTGTGTTGATCAGATCCGCAATACTATCTGCTACCCATACCTCAATGTTAAGCTAGTTGTCTCTCATGCAGGGCTTACTGTAGGACCAGATGGAGCCTCTCATCAGCAGATAGAAGACATTGCAGAGATGAGAGCAATTCCTAATATGAGAGTGCTCGTGCCAGCTGACGCAGTTGCGGTCAAGTATCTTATCAGAATGATAGCTTCTATCTCTGGCCCCTTTTATATGCGCCTTGCAAGACCCTCATCTGATGTAATTTATGCAGACCAATCAAGTGCATTTGAGCTTGGTAGAGGCAACATTCTTGAAGATGGGTCTGACGCCACAATAATTGCATGCGGTCTTATGGTAAGCAGGGCACTCGAAGCAGCAAAAGAGCTGAAGAGAAAAGGCATTTCCTGCAAGGTAGTTGATATGTTTTCAATAAAGCCAATTGATAATGACTTAATAGCTAGATGTGCCAAGGAGACGGGTGCCATAACTACAGCTGAGGAGCATAGTGTCATTGGAGGTCTTGGAGGCGCAGTGTCTGAAGTTATTGGCGAGACTTACCCCGTACCTATCAAGCGCATTGGAGTCCGTGACATATTTGGTGAGTCTGCGCGTGATGAGGAAATCGATATGCTCTTGGAGCACTATGGTTTAACTGCAGCTGAAATAGCGAATGCAGTGCTTGAAGCGCGAAGCAGGAGCAGAAAATAATGAAGATCTTTCTTGATACTGCAAATATTGAATCGATCAAAAAGTACAGCGATATGGGCGTGATAGATGGCATCACTACAAACCCTACATTGCTTTCAAAGGAGAAGGGTAACCCTGCTGAGACCATGCACGAGATAGTAAAGATAGTCAAGGGACCAGTGAGCCTTGAAGTCATCGGGACTAAAATGGAGGAAATGATCGAGGAGGCCCACAGGCTCAAAAAATATGGACAGAATGTCGTAGTCAAGATTCCTATGATCCCAGATGGATTGAAGGTTGTTAAGAAATTAAAGGAGCAAGGAATTGAAACAAATGTAACACTCATATTTTCAGCAAACCAAGCGATCCTTGCTGCCAAAGCTGGTGCTGCTTATGTCAGTCCATTTATTGGTAGACTGGATGACGCAGGGCACGAGGGCATGACAATCATTAGCGAAATAATGCAGATATTCAAAAATTACCAATTTAACACAGAAGTCCTTGTTGCAAGTATTCGCCATCCTCTGCACGTCATCGAAGCCGGCAAGATTGGTGCGCACGTTGTGACACTTCCACCCGACATACTTGGAAAAATGATTTCCCATTCACTGACAGATAAGGGACTCTCCACTTTCTTAAGTGACTGGGAAAAGGTTAAGAAGGAGAATCCAAATCTAGTCATCTAGCTATTGCGCAGCAACTTGATCACTTTTTTTGGAATATCTTGTAATCGACTGACAGAGATTGCCTTTTCGTAGTCGAGGTACTTTAAATTGTGTCCTATACCGACGGAGTCATTTAGGTTGCGACCAACTCCTATTGCCATCATATGGATGGCCATTTTCCTATACGAGAGCACCATCTGTCTTACTGCATCAAAGTCTGATGGTTCGCCATCTGTTAGGGTGACAAAGATATCTGGCTTGAATGACTTGAGCACAGGCAGGAGTAGACCATAAACCTCTGCCAAGGGGGTGCCACCGCTTGCTCTAATCTGGACAAGTCGCCTAGCACTCACCACCGACCATTTGATGTTGGGTGGCTTGATGACCCAGCATTTTACTTGTTGGTTATCTGTGCTAAATGCATAGACAGCAAACTTTATTCCAAGATAGTGCAGTGCTTCGCACAGTGCGATCGTAGCTTGCTTGTATTCTAACTCTACATCGGATATACTACTAGAGTGGTCAAGCAATATTACAACCTTGGTCTTGATTGAGAGCTTGAAGTCAGCGAGAAAGGTCTTAGGCAATGCCTCGATGTAGGTTTCTACATCAAACTCGTCGCCAGATACATCATGTTGCTCGATCCATCCTGTTTTCCAGTCTCTAAATGCTGCTTTGACCTTCTGTATTAGGTCAATATCGTAGATCTGTGTCTCATCAAGATCCAGCTTGTCTGGCACACTTAGACCAAAATTCTCCAATGACTCATAGCCTTTGCTCTCTGTCTTTTTACTCTCGGCGATAAGAGTCTCGAATTCCTGAAGCACATCGCGACCTTCGTAAACCTCTTTAGTCTTCTTCTGTACATCGTCCTTCTTATGTCGCGTCTGCACCACCTTTTCTACTTGCTTTAAGGTGTCACTCTGGTTAAGTGACGCACCGACCCTTGTCCTTGGAGATAATACAGGGATCGAAACTAGGGAATCAAGCTCAAGCATCTTGATCAGTTTTGGAATATGCTGCTCCATCCAGTTTGTGTCGTAGTTGTTGTCTATAGCTTCTTTTACTATTTCATTTGCATAATCAGTTGCCTTTTTCACCTTATCAAATTCGCCGCCAAACAGCTCACCCTTCAAGTAGCCGGTGAGAAAATATTGTGAAAATGCCTCTGCTATTTTGTAGCGGCCATATATGGAATTCAATAACTGACGCGACATCCATGAAATACCCTCATTAAACATAATCTCGTTGATCATTCCTTCCCATTCTCGCAAGCCAAGGATCTCGATTCTCTTAGTTTCAAGTGTGTTGAGTACAAACCCAAAAGCATGCTCATTACTCAACACCTTAGAGGAGTGTTTCATTCTCATTGATTCAAACCAGAGTGCTACGCGCCACTGTCTATATTTTTGAAAGTCTGTGCCAGGATAGTAGTTGAGAAGAGAAAGAACGATCTGATTCTTGTCCAGTTTGGCAGTTGGAGGTTTGTCAGGCATAAGAATAACAACTATCTTATCGTTTCCAGACCATCTCCGAGCAAGAAAAGTTGCAATGTCTAGCAAAACATCGTTTCGCATTACAGGGTTTGGGGTTTTGACCATTTATTAGTCGCCAAAGATGGACGTTATCATATCCAGTACTTTCTGATATTCGACTTGTCCCCATTGGTCATATACATTGGCATATACGATTTCAGCAGTCTGCCTTCCAGATAGTCCCGTGTTGAGCATCTTAGCAAACGCTATTGTCTCCCGTATTGATGGGCTGTAATACAGCTCTTCAACTGCAGCTGCCTCGCGCAGGCTCTTGGCAAGCTGGATTGCATGTTTGATATCCTTGACCTTTGAACCGTCAATTGTCGCATGACGACTAACAATATCAAGCTCAATATCTTCCGGTGGATAGTCCAGCCTCATCCTCACAGGGAATCTACTCAATAGCTGAGGAGGCAATTCCTTCGTACCAACGTGCGATAATGGATTAATCGTAGCTATTACAAACCAATCGTCTACTGCTTTGACAATCTGCCCCTCTGCTTCTTTTAATACTAGCTGTCGTCTGTCATCTAGCGCCTCGTCAAGTCGCAGCAGCACGTCTGCCTCTGCCGCATTTAGTTCATCAAGGTATAACAAAGTGCCATTGCGCATAGACTTTACCAATACACCTTCGACGAAGTTTATTTCACCCTCGTTCAGGGTCCTCGCTCCCACCAGATGAGATTCTCGAGTGCGAAGTGAAAAATTCACAGAATCAAGTTCCTTTTTCATTTCTGAAGCAAACCTTCTTACAAGAGTAGTCTTGCCAGTACCCTTTGGGCCAATAATCAGAACAAAAAGGCCGGATCTGTATGCTTTTTCTAGAATATTAAAGGCGTTATTCCAGTCAAGGTAAATTATTTCTTCTTGACCAAGTTTGCTTGCTACTGGTGGCGATTCCACCTGCTTTCTAAGCACTGTAACATATTTGAGCGTTAAGATATTAGTTACTATTATCTACAATATTATTATTCTGCAATACTTTCTTGGGATATCAGGATAAGACTATAATAGATCTCCAAGTCGCATTGTATTCCTTTTACATAGCAGGTAAATGCAGATAGAAAGTAATTCTAGGAATATATTTAACAATCAAAATTCTATGTTACACAAAATTACACATAACAAACAATGAATTAATTGTCTTAGATGTTGATGGTAATACATATATGAGAAAAGAATTTCGCAAAGCGATAACAGGGGACGGCAAGGAAGGACTACTACAACTAATGAGGTAATCTCACGCAAAGGTTTTTTCTCATCAAGTCACTATTCTTGAGCGACTTTTCTCTTCATCTTTTGTACGAGCGGAAGCAAAAAATTTGGTTATCCTGAATCACGTCAATCCATTATCCCAAGCGAACAATATCTTAGTCGCTCCATAGTACTCATGGGTACAACTTCATCTAACAATACCCAACATTCTCGTATTTCTTTTTTAGAAATTTCAGACATTCTTTTTGCTGCCAACAATCTGTTGCCATTACAAGAGCTCATAAGGTTCAAGATCCATTGTTTTTGCCATGGTTCCATCATAACAACGTGATCCACAAATTCACTTTAGATAAAGGTGCAAAAAATATTGTCCACTTTATTAAAATGCAGCGTCCTTAATTACATTACAACAGCAGCACATACAATATCACAAACCAGTTACATGAGAAAAGAGGGCACAGAAAACTCTGCATAGAAAGAGATTTTACTTCATAGTTACCACAAGCTTCTCCTCCTTGTTTTGAATTCCCTCACAATAGCCTCCTGCCTTAGCTCCTCGGTTTTCATTCAATCATTTCAGTTCTTATAATGCCATGTATAAATCCAATTTTGGCGACTTGACTTACTTGTTATCGATAATGAATATTCTTAAAGAATTATTTCGTATTCCACAATCATCGTTCCAAGGTATGAAAATAGAATACTATTGTTGATCCGAGAAGGAGAACAATAAGACCATAAAAAGAGCTTTAGATAGTTAGTAAGATTGTAACCAGGAACTTCATAATCCTGAGGTATTTTTAGTATGATACAATTGCACAACAGTTAATGATAAAATAAAATCTGTGTGGACTATGGGTTTATAAGGTATGGGCAGGAGAAAAGAGAAATAAGAGACACCCAACAATACCGATCAGGAACTCAAGGCAGGTAGCTTTTTAGCTACTGGCTACAATATTCTTACAGCGGCAATAGCATTGTATAATGCTTAGCAACAGTCTCTAATCGAACAGGACCAATTATGTTGAAGAACATTTAACAAACTGCATCCATCAACAAGACTTAATATCCTTGGCAATTCGCCTATTACTAAGGTGCGGTCATGGTCTAGTTTGGTTATGACATGGGCTTCCCAAGCCTATAACCCGGGTTCGAATCCCGGTGACCGCATCTTTTACGCCAGTTCACAGGTGCATAAAAACAACAAACAAGAACAGATACAAGAATAGATTTCAAAAAGGAAGAAGATGAAGAAAATATCAACAATGTTTCAATGCGAGACAAGTATTATCAAAGACCAGCAGTCACATTCATAATTAAATTCAAATACTTTTTTAGGTTGCATCCACTGTTAGCCAAACCAGGGTCTCGGCTTTCTAATCAGACTTCAAGTTGGAACTAGACTAAACTTTCGCGGCAAAATCTTTTTCTAACGATCTCTCTTAAACAATTTATTTTTCTCTTTAATACTTTAAAACAGCAGAGTTTATTCATTATTTTTCTGTAAGACTGCGACTGCAATCCAGTGACTCCCTACACGCATTAGCAGCGCCTCTGATTTCAGAATTTTTCAGTCAGATATATAGATCACCATATAGCATGCTGCAACAACATTAGCTAAACCGTAAGCACAAAAATCAACAACCTATACAATCAAGTGAAAATCTAGTGAATCTATGATATAATTCTACAGTAAATGTTTTGGAAAAACAAAAGGAATAGAAATTTCATCATTCCACCAAGCATCAACTTAGATGAAAAAAGATGATGAAAACAAAAGTCTATTTTAGTGTAAAGTTCTTTCCGCTTCTAAATGCTATGACCCTTGCGGATGATTTGTCCCGTATCCCACGTCTGTTAGCCTCAGCATATTGAGGTAATGAGGTTCCGTGTTCATCTACTATCTCAATACTAACGCTATCTTTGAATTTCATTTTCAGCTTATGGGCGATCTGCATTGCCATAGTGATATTGCCATCGCCTATTTTCACAACTTTTTTCCTTGACTCTATGCCTCCAAGTATAGCCGCAACGTGGTTAATCGCATCCAGAAGAGAAGATTCGATAACTGCACTTGAAATCTCATGATGCAGATAGATGGCAGATATCCCGATCCTGCTGCCTGGATCTATTCCTATGATCAGCTGATCATCTATTACCCGTTCACCCATAATGCTTCGCAGGATCTTTGCCTTGGCAATTGCAGGATACTTTTCAAGTTCGGTGTCAATCATGACGATTCCTTTCTTGTTTACGATACCAGCTTCATCTTGGGTAGTGATAATGACTTTAGCATTTGATACTGCAGCTTCCTCTGGCGATAACGAGTCAAACTGTAGCTCCATTAGCCTTAGTGCGCATGTTATATTATAGTAGGGACGGCCACGAACAGTTGCCACTGTGATCTTGTGATATGAAAGCTCCTCCTCGGTCAGGGGCGTTTCATCAACAACGACCTTAAACAAGAAACACTTTTAAAGTTTATGGATTAACTAACTGGCTTGCCGTCTGAGGTATATTTCCGCATCTTGGTTGGTTGAGGTTGAGGTACAGCAGATGACGATGATTGTGATTTTTTTTCTGTATTTTGGCTAGCAGGCGGTAGAGTAGCAGCATTTCCCAGAACTGCCTGAACTATGCTATCAACTGTCGCATCAAATGATGCCTTAATGTTTTTCCTAATGTTAGCTAGGTTTGCTCTTCCAATTTCCCCTATTTCCTCAGACTCCGCCTCGGCCTCCGCTCTAGCTGAGTCCACTATTTGCTTGGCTTCCTCGTTTGCAAGGGTGATTATCTGTTGCTTTAACTTCTCAATTTCTTCATCAGAGTGGGCAATTATTTGCCTCTTCATTTCCTCGACGCGACCATACATTCCGTCAATGTCATTTTCAAGTTCGGACAAAGCGCTAACAATATTCTCAACTGCAGAATGTGAAGTCGGTGGTGGAATGTCCGTATGCGTCGTCTTTCCCTTTGCCAAAGTCTGAAATCAAAAGTAGTAAAGAGGGATATTAAAACTAAGTGCTAGGTGGCAAGGCTAAGGATAGCCTGTGCCATGTCTCCTTTGCTCTCAGTCAAGGCCTGTAATGCCTTTTCTCTAGAAACATTAGCCTGTTGCATGACAAGCATAACATCTTCTTCCTTAAACGTAGGGACCTCCCGTTGTTTTTCTTCAATGTCTGATGCAATAACTTGAAAGATAGTGCTGTCTTTGCCTTTCATTTCTATTACCTGCGGCTTGATGAGGTAAAGCTCTTTTGTCTCGGTCTTGATAATTACCTCTTCTACATTATCCATTGTCTTCATGTCAAGGCCCATCTTATCGAGCATGCGCCTCATTTCTCGATTGCCGCGCATCATATATTGTCCCTCGATTACTCTATTCTACCTTTTATTCCTTGTCTAACCTTTACAGCCACACCTTTGTGATATTGCTTCATCAGTTTCGAAGGCAATATTGCAACACCCACAGCGATCACTCTCGTATCATTGCCTCCATTATTATTACTATTTCCATTGATGATTGCGACATCTGACCCAACTTTGATATTTGAACCACACCACTCGACGTGTTTGCAAAAGAGTGACCGACCTTCACTTACAAATGGCACGGCCTCCTGCATAGGCTTGATGCAATTCTCCCAGAACTGCTTACTATTCTCAAGCAAATACTGGGCACCCATTATAGTAAGTGCAAGCCCTCCGTCGGTCCGCAACGTTATAGCCAGCCTGCCACTTATACTAAAGTTCTTTATTCTGCCTGTACGCTTTGAAAAGCTGAATTGAATATCATCAGGCAAAGCGTCTGAGACCCCTGGTCCGAATATCGCATCGACGTGCCTGCACACTTTTTCTCTTGTATCGATCGGTAGAGGATTCAAGTGTAATCATGTATTTTGAACATACACTACATAAATGCACCTGCTATTTAGCTCATCTATATAGATCTAGAATACAAATATATAGACCTCTAGAAAAATGCATCTAAATGGAAAAAATGCAGAGCGAAGAGCATGAGAATGAGAAAGGCCTCTTACAAAGAGAGGAGACTAGAAAATTACAATATACAGGGAGCTCTTCTTACATTGTCTCTTTACCAAAAAAATGGATACAGGATTTAGGCTTGAAGCGAGGAGACCACGTCATAATTTTAAGACAAGGCAATTCTACACTCCAAATAGCACCTGCATCAAAGAGACCCATCAAAGAGCAAAGGGAGGCAACAATTGAAGTCGGCAGAGATCACAACCCATATTTTATTGCGCGCAAGCTGATTGCTCTCTATTTTCTTGGATTTAACGTGATCAATGTTGTTCCCAAAGAGGACAGGCTACTTGTGGAACAAAGAGAAGTCATCAAGAACAGCATCAGGCGCGTCCTCATGGGCACAGAGATCATTGCAGACTCGGCTACAGGCATTACATTACAAGTTCTTATCAATCTACTTGACTTGTCTGTCGATACAGCATTCAAACGAATGTTACTTATCGCCAAATCGATGTATCGTGATACTCTCCTTGCTCTGAGAGAGAATAATGTCGAGCTTGCAGAGGAAATAATCAAGTCAGACGACGAGGTTGACAGGTTCAGCTTTTACATTGTGCGTCAATTGAAGATAGCAATCAAGAATGAATATTTGCTGAAAGAGATAGGGCTTGAAGAGCCCCGCAACTGCTTGGGATACCGACTGATAGCTAAGTCAGTTGAGCGAGTGGCAGACCATGCAGTAAGAATAGCCAAAGATGTCATAGAGATACGCCAGCCGCTTAACAAAGACATTGTAGAAAAAATATCCAATATGTGCTACTTTGCCCTTGAGGTGCTCGACGAATCATGTTTGTCAATGTTCAAACGTGATTACGAGGCTGCGGATAGAGCAATTGAAAAGGCACGTAAGATAGACGAGATGGAAAAGGCAATACTGAGGGCTGTGTCTAAACCTAGAGATATCAATGAACTATATAGAATCAAGCTGATAACTGAGAATATTCGCAGGGTTGCAGAATACGCAAGTGATATTGCCGAAATAGTGATCAACATGACAGTTCAGCAGACTCTGAGAAAAGGCTAAATCCGCGCTTCACATATTGGGTTCAAATGTCATACTGCGAGCTTTGCGGGCGCCAGACTTTTGAGAAGAAGATGGTGGTAGTAGATGGCACGGTGTTCAATGTTTGTACTGCATGCTCAAAACGAGGAAAGCCCTATATGATGCCGCAGGTTTCGGTCAAGAAGAAAAAACCGCTTACAATAAAACCACAGAAAAAGATAGGGTTAGCGGACGAAACTATCCTTACACCTAATTTTGCAAATCTCATAAGAGAAGCTAGAATGAAAATGGGATTGACACACGAACAGCTCGGCATGAAGATGAATGAGAAGGCGCAGATTCTCAAAAAGTTCGAAACAGGCTCACTCAAACCTGATGAGATCTTTGCAAGAAAGTTAGAACGATACTTGGGGATCAAGCTATACATCAGTGCCAATAGCGATGAGGAATAAATGGCAAATTCAAGAAAAGCCATTCTCATAACATATCCTGTGGAGCAGGCGATAAATGAAGCAATATCGCTTGCAGATGCGGCGGGATATTCTATCATCAAGATTGTGACTCAGCGTCAGATAACAAAATCAAAATTTGGAATTGGTCGTGGGAAGGCAGAAGAAGTAAGTGAGATTGTCAAAGAAATCAAGCCGGATGTCATCATATTTGACGAAACTATCAAGCCAACTCAGTTATACAATCTGGCAAGTTTGTGTAAAGTGGAGATAATTGACAGAGAGCGATTGATCTTGGAGATTTTTGAGCGACGAGCAAGTACTACTGAATCTCACATTCAGATCAAGCTTGCTCAATTGCGCTATGATATCGCTAGGGCACGTGAAAAGGTTCGGCTTGCAAGGGCAGGAGAGCAACCTGGATTCTATGGTCTTGGTAAATACGAAGCTGACATCTATTTCCTTGATATAAGGAGACGAGCTGCTATGCTAAAGAAAAAACTTGAAAAAGAAGAAACAAGGCGTCAATTGCACAGGAACCAGCGGGCAAAGGTCGGCTTGCCGACAGTATCACTTGCCGGCTACACTTCTGCGGGCAAAACTACGTTGTTCAACAAGATGACAGGGGAGACCAAGGTTACAGGACAAGGTACCTTTACGACTCTTTCTACATTTACTCGAGCAATAGATCTGCGGGGAGGTAAAGTATTGCTAAATGATACTATCGGCTTTGTCAGCAAACTGCCACCGTATATGATAGACGCATTCAAATCGACCCTTGATGAGTTGACTTATGCAAACCTTGCACTTTTGGTGCTTGACATTAGCGAACCGATTGATGAAATAAGAAGAAAATTTAAAAGCTCTCGTGATGTGATAAATGAATTTGAGGTTCCAGATACAAAGATAATTTATGTTCTCAATAAGGTCGACAGGACCACTTTAGAAGACGCATTTGACAAGGTAGATCAACTTGGCATCTTGGACAGCAAACGCTTGCTCACAGTGTCTGCCAAGACAGGTTACAACATTGATAATTTGAAAAATCTGATAATATCAATACTAATTGAAACTAAAGAAGCCAGAGGGGAATGAGACATTATTAGCACTCAACAGAGGAGGACAAAGAATGAATATATCAGTACTTAGGATTGGCCACAGGCTTGTGCGTGACGACAGGGTAACGACGCATGTTGCACTTGTCGCACGAGCATTTGGCGCAGATACGATATACATGACAGGTGTTCTAGACGGATCTATCAATGATACGATTGCAAAGGTGTCCAAGAGGTGGGGTGGTAGGTTTAGGGTAGAAGTTGTACAGGATTGGAAAAGCTTCGTAAGAGCCTGGAAAAAGGAAGGGGGTAAAGTAGCTCACCTTACAATGTATGGGATCAATATTGATGACATGACTGAAAGGTTGCGCAAAGAAAGTAAGATACTGGTAATGGTTGGGGCAGAGAAAGTTCCCCAAGAAGTGTATAACCTTGCTGATTATAATATTGCGATTGGCAACCAACCTCACTCGGAAATTTCGGCATTGGCAATTTTTCTAGACAGGATATTCACAGGTAAGCAGTTTAAAATTATGTTTCCTGACGCCAATTTGAAAATAGTACCCACTGAAAAAGGAAAAAGAGTGCAAGAGAACAGATAGCAGCAAAAAATCCTTTTTGTTGTACCGCATCAGATGTCAAGAGAGTTATATGACGCTAACCTGGCAGGTCGTTTCCTTAGCGGGAGGATTAAAGTATCTCCATCACTTTGACTGTGACAGATAGACAGACACATTGAACAACGATAATATCTTGGCTTATATCATCACTATTGTTTCATTAAACTTACTATTGCTTTGGCGACGTCCAACTTGCCAAAGAGCAACTTAATTGCATCATTCTTGCTCCTCTTACTCGGGTTCAGCTCTATTATGTTTAGGTTGCTGTTTATCAGAAATTCAAGATGGAGTGACTTTCTTATGATGCTTACATTTCTTATTCCAAAGCGCTTACCTACAAGACTGTCAGGGTTTGAAGGATCAAGCGAAGATAGCCGGATAACTGCTCCTACAAACGAATCAAGTAAGCCAAAGAGTGGATCGGGTTTATCATCATCATCTTCTTCTTTTATGATGCCCCACTTTACTTTGCCATTAGTCATTGAGGCTAGGTTATCGAAGCTTTTGACAAACTCACTGAACACAGATTCCATAGTAACACTGATTATATGATCTTTTGATCTGATAAATTGTGTTGTTACCTTTTGGTCAGTAAATTCCATTCCATGGTACTTGGCATATAGCAACGGCTGGCCATATTTTACAACATAGGCTTCGCAACTATCTATTTGCGATATAAGGTGCATAAAATAATTTTTGGATGTTAGATTCTTTATGGCTGCGTTCATTTTGGAAATTATCATAAGGTTTACAAGATTCCTTACAAAATCATCTGCATAGTTAGGAAACTCCCGAAAATCATAAAGAATCTCTTCCACGACCAAGACAATAAACTTCGTATATCCTATACATTAGAATTTTTTCTTACACTATATGCTACAAATCTCGTATACTAGTAACTAGTCGCTGTATAGTTGCAATTATTAAGCGTCTCGTCAAAAGTCGGATTATTGACTGAGCGGTTCATATTTGTACCTTCAGCTGACCAAGTATCTAAGAGTAATATTGGCAGATTCATGAACAAGCATGGCATATCCAACTGGCAACAGCTAGTTAACAAAGCAAACAGCAATATCGAGTGGTATTGGGATGCGGTCAATGAAGATTTGGGCATTGAGTGGTTCAAAAAATATGATAAGACCTATGACTCACGAGAAGGCATCCCTTGGACAAAATGGTTCTTAAATGGTAAATGCAATATTGTCGTCAATGCACTTGACAGACACGCAAAAAAGCAGCCGGATAAAGTTGCCTACATCTTTGCAGATGAACAAGGTTCAAGAAAAATCACCTATCATGAGCTTTATGAGCAGGTGAGCAGACTCGCAGACGCGCTAGTAACAGCAGGTGTCAAAAAGGGTGATGTCATTGCCATCTATCTTCCTATGATCCCAGAGGCGTTTTATGCGATCTTTGCATGCTCCAAGATCGGGGCTGTCCATACTACAATCTTTTCCGGATTTAGCAGGCATGCACTACACTCTCGGCTCGTCGATTCTAAAGCAAAATTGCTTATTACCACGGACACAGCCAGGCGGCGAGGTAAGGATATTGATCTTGCAAGCCAATGGCAAAAGGCAGTACAATGCACAAATGTCTCCAGAATAGTGACTGTCAGCGGTAATTACGGAGACTTTGTCAAAAATGCTGGCAGGGCCAAGACGGAATGGATGGATTCAGAAGACCCGCTGTTTATCTTATACACATCGGGTACTACAGGCTATCCAAAGGGTACGCTGCAGGTTCACGGCGGCTTTACCATTGTTGCAGCCCAGCAGGCGGCATATCTTATTGATATGAAGCCTGAAGATGTTTTATTCTGGTATGCAGACATAGGCTGGATAACAGGACAGGTATGGGTCGTATATGGAAGCCCGATAATAGGTGGGACCGCACTAGTGTATAATGATGCCCTTGACTATCCCACAACAGATGCATGGTGCAGGATGATTGAGGATCACAAGGTTAGCATCTTTGGAGCTGCTCCTACTGCAATTAGGCTCTTTATGAAAAACAATATACAGACCAACCGATATGATTTTCAATCACTTAGAGTTTTGGCCGCAACGGGGGAGCCAATAAATTTCAAAGCTTGGAGTTGGTATCTGGAGAATGTAGGAAAAGGACGGTGTCCCTTGATCAACTTATCAGGCGGAACAGAGATCGGAGGCGCAATACTTAGTGCGCTGCCAGTTATGCCACTTAAGCCCTGCACAGTAGGATGTCCTGTCCCCGGCTTTGATGCTGACGTTTTTGATGATGCAGGCAATAGAGTAACTCAAGGATATCTTGTAATCAAAAAGCCATGGCCCTCAATGACACGTGGGCTCTTTGACGACCACAACAGATTTCTTGATACTTACTGGTCAAAGTATAAAGATGTATGGTATCATGGTGATCTGGTGCTTATCAATTCTGATGGTCTATGGTACATGCAAGGCCGCGCCGATGATGTCATAAAGGTGGCGGGTCATAGGATTGGTACTGCAGAAGTTGAGGCAGCTGCTGCATCTCATCCAGCAGTAGCGGAAGCTATTGCAGTAGGCAGACCTGATGAATTGAAAGGGGAGGCAATAGTTATGTTCATAGTTGTAAAGGATGGCTATAAGGCGGATAGCATTCTGGTAGACGAGATCATTGCTCAAGTCGAAGAATCAATAGGAAGATTTGCTCGCCCTCAAGAGGTGAAAATAGTTGCCGAGCTGCCAAAGACTAGGACAGGCAAGCTAGTGAGGAGGCTTGTTAAAGCGAAAATTACTGGAGGCAATATTGCCGACCAAGACTTGTCGACAGTTGAAAACCCTTGGTCACTTGAGAGCATTTAACAAGTTATTTCTACATGTTTTTGCTTATCAATATCAATGGATGGAACCCATCTCTGTAAGAAAATAACTAATCTACACGACAACATTGTCAGTGCAGAGATAATCGAAAAGGGAGTCACCATAGCTTCACATATAAAGTCAGGCACACTTCCAAAGCTAGAAAGACTATTCGCCCAAACGGAACTTTACTTGAGTACTCTTCAAGCAAATGCAGAGCATTTGGGCAGACCACATTATTTAATGGCACATAACGACAACACAGACCTCTTTTTCTTTTCAATAGTTGTCAACGGTAGAAAAATGATCTTAGTGGTAAGGGTATCTGTTCCTTATATCTATGACGAGATAGTTGATAAGATGAGAGAAAGTGTGGGCAATCTAAGACCAAGATATCAATAACATTCAATGTTAGAGAGATGAGGGTTAAATACTACAGGGTAGTGAGAGATCCTTTCTGCAGATGGTCATTTAGTGCAATCTTAGTCTGAAGCAACAATATCAAGAGATATGGTGACATGTATTGCAAATGGATTCGTTTAAAAAGGCGACAAGGAAGCTTTATTTTATCATCTATTGAGGAGCGTGTATACACCGGATGCATACGGATGATAATAACACAACGAGAAAGAAATTTGAGCTTCCAGGTAGCAGATCTCATTATGCCCCCTCGCTTTTGTTTACGATTACTCACATGCGACTTGAGATAGAGCCAGACTTTCAGAACCTTGTGATTAGTTGCCAGCAAAGGTTGTCGATTATGACTTTGCAGGACGCTGACACGATAGAGCTTGATGCCGCTGAACTCCAAGTAGAGAAGATCTCTGCAGCAGGCAGGTTTGATTTTCGTAACCTTGATGACAAGATTATAGTTAAACTAGGCAGAACTCTAAAGGAGGGAAGTAAAATCGAAATCTACATTTCATATACTGCCAAGCCGCGCAAGGGTTTCTACTTTGTCGGGCCTGATAAATATTATCCTGATAAGTATCAGGAGGCGTGGACACAAGGTGAAACTACTGAAGCAAGGTACTGGTTTCCGTGTATTGATCACCCCCGAGTCAAGTTTTCAAGCGAGATTTCAGTTATAGTTCCCATAGGATTTACTGCAATTTCCAATGGGAAATTGCTAAACATAGAGAAGCAGAATGAAAAACAGAAATACCGCTGGTATGAAACAAACCCACACCCAGCCTATCTTACATCGGTAGTTGTCGGCAAATATACTGAGATCAAAGATGGCAAGAACTTGTACTACTATGTCCCACCAGAAAAAAAGCAAGATGCAGCCAGATCATTTGAGCATACATCTGAAATTGTCAGGTTCTTTGAAGAATATCTTGGCACAAACTATCCTTATGAAAAATATTCACAAGTGACGGTTCAGGATTTCGTTTATGGCGGTATGGAGAATTCCAGTTGCACTACTCTAACGCTGGATACAATTCATGACAAAAAAGCTCACATTGACTTTACAAGCGATTATCTTATATCCCATGAGCTAGCACATCAATGGTTTGGTGACCTTGTCACATGCAGCGATTGGCAGCATATCTGGCTCAATGAAGGATTTGCCACCTACTGTGAAGCACTCTATTGGGAAGCAAGCAGAGGCAAGGATGAATTCCAGTATTATGTGCTACAGACTGCCGACGACTATCTTGAAGAGGCTAAAACCAGATATACAAGACCTATTGTGACAAAGGTATACAAGCACCCTGATGACCTCTTTGACAGGCACACATATGAAAAGGGTGGGTGTGTGCTTCACATGATGCGCCACCTTGTCGGAGACAAGTACTTCAGAAGGTCGCTTAAGACGTATTTGCAGCGCTTTGCCAAAGGCAATGCAGAGACAGATGATCTGCGAAAGGTGTTTGAGCTTGAAACAAGCAAGAGCCTGCAGCACTTCTTCGACCAATGGATTTTTAGAGAGGGCCATCCTGAGCTTATCATCGATTTTCATCATGATAACCACAATGCAGAAATCAAAGTTAAGCAGCTACAGCCAGGCGAGCCCTTTGAGTTCCCTCTTGAATTAGAAATGTCTTTTGCAAACAGCCATAAGAAAATTTATACATTCAACGTATGGGACAGAGAGCATGTATTCCAAATCCCTGTTGACGATGAGGTGGAATATTTCTCTATTGATCCAGAGTTCAAGATTTTGAAAACAATATCTGTTAAAGCACCAAAGGAGATGCTTCTCAAGCAGCTCCAAGAAGGAGATAATGTGATCAAGCGGGTGGATGCTGCAAGAGCACTCAAGGATAAGTCGTCAGATGCAGTAATTGATGCGCTAGAGATCAGTATACTGCATGACAAATTTTGGGGAGTATCAGTTGAAGCAGCAAAGTCATTAGGATCTGCCAAGACAAGCTATGCTTATGAAGCTTTGAAAGACTGTCTTAAAGTCAAACATCCAAAGGTAAGACGTGCAGTTGTAAAGGCGATAGGAGAATTCAAGAAAGAAGAGTCACTGGAGCTGATCAGACCATTGCTGCAGGATGATGAGAGCTATTTTGTTAGATCTGAAGCAGCAATAGCGATAGGCAAGACTAAGAGCAAGGTGGCTATTGATATCTTGAAAGAGGCTGCAGAAACTACCACATTTCAGAATGTCGTGGCACAAGGGGCAATAGCCGGCCTTAAAGAGTTTACCAGCGACAAAGAGGTTGCAGAATTTATCACGGAAAAAAGCAAATACGGAAATTATCATAGAATAAGGGAGGCGGCTGTTTTTGCTCTGGGCAGATTCGCAGACAACCCCATAGTCTTTGATCACCTTAAGACTCTACTTACAGACAAGTGGTTTAGAGTCCGCATAAATGCATGCAGAGCACTCGCGGATTCTGAACTGATAGCAGCGATTTCTGACCTGGGACGGGTCGTGGAGAATGACCTAGATCACAGAGTAAGGAGAGTAGCTGAAGAATGTATAAACATAATAAGAGAGGCAACAAAGAAGCCAAAAGAAGTCACACAGATGAGAGAAGAGCTTGAAAGCCTCAAGTCAAAGAATCTGGAACTACTGCTAAGAATGGATAGGTTGGAGCGGGAGATCCACTAACTTGTGTTAACAAATTTTGTAGCTATCTTATTGAATAAATCTCTGGCTGCTCCTTAATAAATCTGCGTGCTTTCCTCGGAATATGAAGACTTTGCATAGGGCACGCTACAGTTTGTGTTATCAGCTGCATTTGCGTAGCATACAGAACAAACTTGTTGATTAATACTTTAGTGTAAAATCTCCACATCTGGTTCGCTTGATTGAGCTAGATGGTATCAAATCTCTGTTGTCAGTGCACATTTGCCCAAAAATCACAGTAGTTTATTATTACACATTCAAGTGCAGGAAATGTTTGCCACACAGGGAGCGCGCTTTCGATTTATGACTTATCTATAATATTGCTAAATTTTTATTACATCATATTTGGAGATTTTATAATAATAATTTCTTGACTCATCGATTATCACAAAACCTAAAAGATCAAGCGCGCATAATTGGTAGTCATATTGTCCAGTTCTTCAATGTTCCTTTCTTTTCGGTCTAGATGAAGCTGTCAAGGTAGGGGAACCAATAGCGAGCTATTTCAGATATATAATCATCAGATTGGATTTGTGCAAATATCAACTTCCAAGTGTCTCAATAATTCAACTACGAGTGGAAGAAATGAGCTATGTCCCAAATTGCTTGTTGTAAAGGAGGAACTTCTCTCCTTCTTGTATTACGAATTTATTGATAAAGGATGTTACTCGTTGGCGATTACAGCAAACTAGCTGTAGACTTTCAAATCGGGCATCTAAGTAAAGATTTGTCACGAAAGAAACAAAGTGATGAAGGGAGCTTGCAGATACAACATCAAGATAAACTATTTGCAATATGTTAGTCCTGTCCCAGTAACCGCGCTTGTTGATTATTGCAATCCCATCGATAGGCAGACCAGTCACAATCACACGTTCTTCTTTGATGAAATTCAAAAGTGCGGTATGATCAAATGTATACCAGTGCCATGATTTGACGTATCTCTTTCCAGAGAGGTGGTAGATCTTGGATTGTTGAAGATAGTGCCAGATGTCATCTATATCGTCAGCATTTGCAATTCTTGCATTTGACTCTTGATGCCTTGGTGTACCTGCTGCACTGTAGTACTTCCACTTTGATAATATCTTAAAACCATTCTTTTTCATCATGCTCTGCGATGCAAAATTGGTTACACCTACTATTGCAGACGCCTCTCTGGCGCCTTTCCGTCTGCCATACTCTAGCATTTTTGCAAGGAGCATTGTTGCAATGTTAGATCGACGATGATCAGGATGTACTCTTATACCTTCAAGCCAGACGACTCTCCCTTCAGGACAGATAGCAACATGGGACATTGCAATCTTTTCTCCGCTAGATTCGACTACAAATATCTGGCCATTCTTCTCTTCATACCAATAATCCCATACTCTATGAATGTAGTCACCCCAGCTGAAGGTATTTATGCAAAAGCTTAGGATCTCATCCTTATCTGATCTCCTAGCTGGCCTGATAGTTATCATCAAGTTTCTTATGTCAGCTGGTTCCATCTTGTGCATAAGAGTTACTATGAGACAATGACATCGTTGCTGTACAGACCTTCCAGGAAAGTCAAACGCATATCGCCGACGACATATTTTGTATATAAGCTGGAGGTATTGATAAAACGTAGTAAATTTAATCCAACATAGTTTGCTGCACCCAAGGACGCTGCTGTTCGGATTCTGTTAAGAATAATCGAATAGGCTATTACTTTCATTGCTTGCTTACAAATATCACTTTCAACGTTCATTCATACTGTTATTAATAATTGTAGTAACATATAGTAAGAAATCACACATCATCCTTTGTTGAGGTTCCAACTAATTTTGTAGACAGATCATAACACAGAGTATTTCAAGTACCAAAAAGGGCTAGATGATCGATCTTATTCTAAAACCCTGATTGAATGACCCCCAATTACATACCCTCGCTATGATATAGTTTTATACTTTGGTGTTCAGCATGAACTTTCTTTATCTGCAGATTACAGGTATTCAGCTTGTTAGTGTCACCAAAAGATTTGTATTTTAAGTCAAAAAGCTGCAAGGTAAATTAGATAATACTAGTAGTGCTTTTGCTTACTGCCTTTGCTGATGACTCGGGGTCTGCAGTAATTACTGAGAGCCAAGGTTTTAGCAGATTGGGGTTAAGCTTGAACAGCTCTACATTTGCATCTTTTAGCAGCTGCGTGCCGTCTTCAGGGTAGTCAGCAAGCACCACAATCCTCTTTATGCCGACAGTTATAGCCATCTTGCTGCATTCTAAACAAGGAGCAAAAGTAGAGTACAACATGGCTCCCTTTGTGCTTCCAGCGTTGCCAAAGAGGGCACACTGCATTATAGCATTAGCCTCAGCGTGAGTGCACAAGCAGCGATCAAGGCCTTCGCCCGACTTGACCTCACCGTTCATTCTGGCAAGACAGCGAAGGCATCCCCCCTCATAGCAGTTTTTTACCCCAGGGGGTGTTCCATTATAGCCGGTAGCTATCTGCCGATTGTCCTTAACAATTACTGCTCCAATGTGGCGAGTAATACAATTTGAACGGAGTTTCGCTATTTCTGCTTGCAACATAAAATACGTATCCCAGTCGGGCCTCTGCATTCGCTATCAATAGTAACAATTACTATAAAAAGTCTAATGTAGTTAAACCCCACGCTGCAAGGATAGGACTTCTGCTGCATTGACTATATGTCTGTCCAATAATTTCCTTGCATTTTGTACAATCTTTGTTGTATCAATAATCTCCGTATCATCCAGCAACTCCTTCAATTCTTGCGCATCTGAAACAGCATAGCAGTCCTCTTCTTCTTTAAAATCCCTATAATTTGCATCAACGTTTCAATCCATTGTCGATTTAGATTATTGCACAATTGTGATATAGTGGATCCAAAAAGGTGTATTGGGTTCCACCTCCATCATTTGGCAGAAAGGACAGATCAACCATGAACTTTGCTTTTTTCAAAATTTAGAAGTGGCATCAAAAAATAACACGAGAGGCAGAGATGTTGTCTCTGCTGTCATTGAATCGGGAGGTTGTTGCTCCTGTGCTACTACAGAAATGGGGAGCAACTAGAATTCCCGTGAAGAGAATTGTGAATAGCAATGTGGATGGTTCTTGAATACTCATGACATGATAAAGAGTTGTTATCATTTATAACAAGTAGAATAAGATATTACAACTTATCTCTGGCGTTTAAAGTTAAGTTAGGAATATGTCATGACGAACCATTTCTTGGGGACAACTAAAATAAGGTTCCCTAATTAGTGAGTGGAAAGGAAAATACGCACACGGGGTCGCTGTGTTATAACTCGGATTTTTTAGACTTATTTATCCAGTCATGTGCAAACAGGGGGATTTTCCACAGGGAGCGCTATAAGAAATTGCCAATTACTTTAAACTTGTATTGCTGTCTCTCATACATTTCACTATACAAACGAGCATAACTCTCGGCAGCATCATGTGTTGCAAATGTTTGTCTCAGGCCGTCAATGACTGTTTCCCTACCGAACACATCATATACAACTACACGATATGACTTTGGCAATCTTTTGTGCTGTCTCATCATTATATGCACGCTAATTAGCAGGAAGAATACTGCCATCGCGACAATTATAGCAAATTCAAATCCTTTGACAAAGTTTGATAAATTGGATATAAGATTCTGATCTAGCCATCTAAAAGCAATACTCAAGGCCTTATCTGCTGCAGATATAATGATGTTTAGTATCATCATTACACTCCCTCAATCAATAAAACAGCATTACATCATATAATACAGTATTGTATGCTGCATTATATGAAGTGTCAATATACATGATCTCAATTGCAGTACCTAACATTGCTAAAAATCTTAGTCATGACCTTTCTTTAAACATCAATAATTATTAAGACTTGATACTAATAACTTCATTTTAGCAGCTATGAAAACATCTGCGTCTCTTTACATCATCATTCCTTTACTTTGTGTGAGAATACCTTATCTCGAGTACCTCACTCACTAGCATTGGATCAAGGTTTACCTCCTCAGTTATCTCTTCAATTGAAAAACCGCTTTCAAACAGGTCTTCAATTTGGTCTAATTGCCATAGGTCTACGGCTAGCGGGCTTGAAACCTCAGATAATATTGTTGCCATTGAAATGATCATCCTCTAAGAGGAATTTATTTACTAGGAGTATAATGCATGACACTGCAAATATCTGAGCCTTGCGGCTAATCGTCATCTATGCAACAGTGTTCTTTTACAATGCAAACACTAATTTCTTTCTTTTTCATCCATTTCTTGCTACTGTGGGAATAGTAGCGGGAACAGAAAAAATTTACTGCAAAAAAGCAAAAAGATAATTGATGATCACTCTACTGCTTCTGATACTTAAAAGGCGAAATGCATATCTTATCTTATCTTATCCTTCCAGACAAGAGTGAAATATTAGTCAAAATTGTCATTCATATTCATTAACCGTTTCCGCACCCCTCAAATCCAATGTTCTTGCGGCTTTAACAGACGGCTTATGATTATTGCTGTCGATATTGTTACAGGTCTTAACGTAATTATCGTATCCTAATTATATCATATAATGCTCTGCTTTGAAGCTCCATCAAGAACTCAAGAACTTTATCTGTAAAAGCTTGTGGATAATCCCTATCTTATAATAAGAAAATACCTCCACCTCACAAAGGGAACTAAGGAGTCCCTTTTCCAAGGTCTCCATTTCTAGTGAAGGAACTGCAAAATTGTATGCTCATATGATTGTAAGACCGCAATAGGGAAATCTTAAGCATTACAAATAGGCCACAACAACAAGAAGATTCTGGCATATGCACACTTCAAGTGGTATCTGGTAGATGGCCATACAATATTTTCGAAATGCCACATTTGTATCTTGAAAAGAGAATGGTCTACAAGAGAATATTTACTGTTTAAGGCGAAACATCAGGATAGGAGTAAGATGTTCGTCCAGAAAATTAAATTATTATAATTGTAAAACCTTGCCCCACGATAATAGACGGCAGAGCAGAGGCGAGGCATCTGCGACCGACAACGGACATTGAACAGAAGTCAAGCCTTTACCTAAGATACGCAACGGACGGAGTCGCTCACAGGCTACAAAGAATATTTTAATTTTTTCAAGACTCTTCTAGTTCCTGATCAAAACCATGTATTATAATACCGGGC
The DNA here is from genome assembly GCA_036566425.1 of Nitrososphaera sp. Lineage (GTDB taxonomy): Archaea > Thermoproteota > Nitrososphaeria > Nitrososphaerales > Nitrososphaeraceae > Nitrososphaera. The sequence goes on along the minus strand of DATCWI010000063.1, from coordinate 42,878 downwards.
AACTCCAAGCGGACAACGCTTTCCTTCGCACTAGTCTCAAGAAACCTGTTTTGGACAATATCCGCCCCTTGTTGCAACCGATCTGTGAAGCGTTATTTGCGTGATTTTTTTGTTTTGCTCTTCTTACTACCTTTGCTTCCCAGTTTTGCATTTGCTACTGCATAAGGATTCTTTGCGCTGCCTTTACGCTTTATTTTGTTTACAGTCTTTTCAAACTTTTGTTTGCTAACACCTTTTTTTACTCCTCTTGTCACATCTACCTATACAAAATATTACATATTAAAAGAGCTAAAGATTATTCTTTAACCGTTATTAGCTGATACGTAAGGAATAATTGTCATTTAATGTCATCATTGAATGTTATCAGATAGAAAAATTGTTTCAAAGTATGGTTACATATAAGATGCTTTAAGCCTACATCAACAAAAAGATCTGAACAGCATCAAGCTAAAAACTCAACAATTATTTGGAATAGCTTCTTCTTTGCATCTATTTTGAAAGACTAGATTTATCAGATATCCTCAAGATCCGATAACAAATTATAGAAGGTACAGCGAGTGGCGTTTCAGATTAAATGACTAAATTTAATGATGAATCAATATGCACATAGTTAACGAAGTAACAAATCCTACAATCCGCATTGGAGAGATTAGTAGTTGCTAATCATCAGTCTTTTGCGTCTCAACAGCAACTCATCCTTTGCCAGACGGAATCCTATCAGCCCCATAAGTACTGTCATAGTTGTAATCCCTGCCACAGCATACCATTCCATTATGATGCTCTAACCTCCATCCAAACCATCCATGTCTTGCCGATCCTCCATGCAGAATCCATTGCAGTAAGACTAGGAGTAGACCCCAGCACATCCCAGCCAATCGAACCATGCATTTTGTTCATCGAACCATATTTACGACGGCTAGAATGATTAACTCTGCTCAGAAACATTTTGTAAATATCAGTTCTAGGTCATAATAATTAGAATTTACGCACAATATCATGAACACTTTTGAGTAGTCAAATACGGATATGATAGAGCATAGAGCATAGATACGTACTGCTAGAGAGAGATATAATAAGTCAATTTTTTTCAGTCTATCCTATATTACAATTCAAAATACGGAAACGGCTCAGAGCTAGAAAGCAGTCATCACTGCCGTTTCCATAATAACAGCGTGCTTTTTAATCTAATGACCAACAGATAAACGTTAAGAACTGGATGGCAGGTTTACCATTATAACTTGATAAAGAATTCTGACGTTGCCAAGGTTATGCGCGATCTTGGATTTCTCACAGAGATTACTGAAGAGGATCCCAATGTGCAATTTCGAGCTCGCGCCTATTACAGGGCCGCTGATACGATTGCAAGCCTCCCCGAAAATGTTACCGACATATACAGCAAACATGGAATGAAAGGTCTTCTAGAGATCCCCTCTGTGGGTAAGGCAATCGCCTTGAAGGTTGAAGAATATCTCAAGAGTCACAAGGTACACCACCTTGAAAAATTAAAGGAAAAAGTGCCTGTCAGCATAGATGAGATGTATGGCATAGAAGGCATAGGTCCAAAGACGATAAAGATGTTCTATAACAAGTTGCAGATAAAGAACCTATCTGATCTAGAAAAAGCCGCCACTGAAGGTAAACTGAAGACCTTACTAGGCTTTACAGAGAAAAAAGAACATGATATCATCAAGCAGATTGAGTTTTTCAAAAAAGGCAGGGGCCGCTTCATAATAGGTGAGATCTATCCTCTTGTAAAGCAGATTGAGACTCGTCTTCAAAGTATTTCAGGCGTCATAAATGCGGTTGCAGCTGGTTCAATTCGCCGCATGAAAGAGACTATTGGAGATATTGACTATCTAGTGGCATGCAGCGACTCAGAGCAGGTAATAGATTTTTTTGTCAAAATGCCAGAGGTACAAGAGATTCTTGGCAGGGGGCAAGCCAAGGCATTTGTTAAGCTTGCTAGCGGAATCGATGCGGACCTATTAGTGGTGCCTGAAGAAAGCTGGGGCTCGGCTCTTCAGTATTTCACAGGAAACAAAGAGCATTCGGTTCAATTGCGCAAGATAGCGATATCAAAGGGCCTTCGGCTGAATGAGTGGGGAGTTTTCAAAGGAGGCAAGCGCCTTGCGGGAGCGACAGAAGAGGAAGTATACAAAACATTAGGCATTCAGTGGATGCCGCCAGAAATGCGAGAGAACACTGGGGAGATAGAACTTGGAAGGGAAGGCAAGATACCTAAACTCGTCGATTATGGAAGTCTGAAAGGAGATCTGCAGGTCCATAGCGAAAACAGTGATGGGACTGCAACCATAGAAGAGATGGCCCGTGGTGCTAAGGCATTTGGTCTTGATTATATTGCAATTACGGATCACACAAAGAGCCTGACAATTGCCGGCGGCCTTGAAGAACAGGAACTTTTGGAGCAGGCAGACAGGATAGCCCAACTCAATGATAGGCTAGGGAAAGAATTCCGCATCCTATCCTCAGCAGAGGTAAATATTCTGAAGGATGGCTCCCTTGACATTTCAGACACGGTTCTTGACAAACTTGACATCGTAGGTGCGGCAATACATTCGCATTTTAACCTGCCAATTGAAAGGCAGACGGAACGGCTAATAAAAGCTGCCAATAACCCAAATGTTGACATCTTGTTTCATCCTACAGGGAGGCTCATAAACAGGCGCGCTGGTTATCCTGTAGATATTGCCAGAGTGATTGATGCTGCAAAAGATACTGAAACAGCTCTTGAAATTGATGCACACTATGATAGGCTAGACCTAAAAGATGAACATGTAAGAAGGGCAATAAAAGGGGGAGTAAAGCTAGTCATAGACTCAGATGCACATCATCCTATTCATTATTCTTTTCTTACATTTGGAGTAGCTCAGGCAAGGCGCGGCTGGGCGATGCAATCAGATATCCTTAACACACTGTCAGTTGACAAGTTGCTCAGTGCATTAAAGTAAATCATATATCACGTATATGGAGATACCTTATTCCTGTGCGCACGACCTTTGAACATGATAAGCTGAGAGCTAGGAGAATATACCTGGGTGTTTTTTACTTTTGTGCCTTTGTTATGGCATCGGTAACTTTCTATGCCATCTATGTAAGCCTTGAGGAGTATATGCAGACAGGTAAGGTCATAATAGGAGAGGTATTGGTAGAGACAGAGTTCCCGTTCAAAGGTCTGGCAAAGCTCACCACCTATTTGATGATAGTGTCTGTGGTTGGATGGTATTGTGTGGTCAAATTGGGTGGCGAAAAGGTTAAAGGCATTCCTCAATGGCTTAAAGCTATCCTTCAGTTGATAGTACTTGCCGTGGCAGTCGTGGCTCTCTATGAATTTGTCTACAACTTTATCGTATGGAATTCATTGATTACTGCAGATGCAATAAGAGGAGTAATGAGATTCGACGATCTTAGTGTACAATACCCAAACCCTGAAACTCCTTGGAACTTAGTATTTGCAACCAAGATGTCGCTTGCTGCATTCTTGATCTCAGCGCACGGGTTTTATACGATGTCCAAGCCTGAAAAAAAGTCAGAATAGTCACCACCTTCATTCTGACTCAGGCTTGTTTTTCTCCAATTCGGCTTATAGGGTGCTTCAAACTTGACCGAGGATATGCTTTTGTCAACTTTCGCTCATGTTTAGTTTCTCCGGTCGGTATCGGACTAATTTGGGAGATGGCGATATAGTATATGCATATATAGTATATGCATATATAACATTGTAAAGATATCTCCGCAATATTGTGTGCTTGATCTATGACATAGAGAGTGTTTTGTGTACCTATCGCTCTTGGGTCACAGGTCTTATCAATATCTCATTTACATTTACATGACGTGGGGCCTCTACTGCAAACATAATAGCATTTGCGATATTTTCGGCCTGCAGCGCCTCCATCTGCCTTGTCTTTTCAACATATTTTTCCAATGCCTTGTCGGTTATGGCTTCTATAAGTTCTGTAGCCACAACTCCTGGCTCAATGCATGTAACTCGTATGTTAGACCTCTGGCTGAACTCCTGTCTAAGACCTTCGCTAAAGGCGGTAACGGCATGTTTTGTAGCACAGTAGACACTCCCTGAGGGGTAAACAATCCTTCCAGCTATAGAGGAAATGTTCACTATATGCCCCGACTTGTTGTTCAACATAGTTGTAATGACTGAAGCAGTGCAGTAAACTACCCCTTTGATGTTAACGTCTATCATTCTGTCCCACTCCTCGACCTTGAGATTCTTGAAAAAGCTTAGTGGCTGGAGACCCGCATTGTTAACAAGGATATCAATGGTGCCCCACTTTTTTAGGACAGCATCAGAGAATGCATCACATTCTGACTTTATTGTGACATCAAGTTTTTGAATAAAAACCTCTCCTCCATTTTTGGAGATCTCGTTTTGCAACAACTCCAATCTATCCATACGCCTTGCGCCTGCTGCCACTTTTGCACCAGCTTTAGATAATGCCAAGGCAGCAGCATAGCCTATGCCGCTGCTCGCTCCTGTAACTATTGCAACTTTATCTTTTATCATCTACTATTATCATTCAGTTAGTTTTTTATATGTTGTAATATGCTTTTGCCAATAGGCGTTAAGTTTAAGTATTTTGCCTCTTTTTTTAGAAACTGTGAATTAATGAGCCTCGATGACAGTGATGAGCTAGCCTACCTCTGGGCCAAGGTAAAATTTATCCAAAAGTATATGAACAAGCATAATTGCAGCTACGAAGTAGCTGAGCACGAGTTTCATATTTGGATTGAGGGATTAATGGATAGCAGGATTGAACGTGCTAATAAGATGCTAAACTCACATTAAACATTCTGTGGCAGTTGCTCAATCTTTTGCTTCTTTGCCATGAACAGCAAAAGTGCACCAAACATTCCAAGTACTATTGCTAGTCCCTGTGCGCCACCATTTGGAACTGCAAAAACATATGTGATTGCAAAAACTATGCAAGTTAATGCCTGCAGGAGGTATGATTTTGCAGCGTGCATCTTGGTCTTTTTTGCGACATACCCTACTGCAAAAAAAGCGGCTGCAGGATATATAGTAAGAAGAATGAACTGATCAATATCAATGCCAAGGTGAACCATTGATAATCATTTTATGTCAATGTTAAATAAGAATTTTTAGTCTTGATTGATAAAGGGTTGATTATTATCATGATTCATCGGACACATTATAGCAGGATTGTTTACTTGAATCCTGACTCCATAATCAATCAGGATTTCTTTTCACTTGTATCTTACAGTAAACAGATTGATGCTTTCTTTAGGGTCTCTACAATTTTTTATTGTCACTGATGCTAGCCTATGCTCTTCTTTGCGCTGCTTTTTCATTGCATATTTCTTGAAAAGATATAGAAGACTACTCTGCTTTTTACAGGTCCGTTACGCTAACGGGCTTCCATAATTTCAAAGGATATTTTGTACTATTACTATTATTATAGCTGTTCTGAGACTTCATAGATGATTTCTTACTATTTGTGTTATTACAGATAATATTCTTTTATGCCATAACCCGCATAGCTAATAATAAGATAAGCGATTAATAACTAATCATTTTGCCAGATTAATCAACACCTGCTTCGATTGCTCCACCGCTATCGATTATCGAACGAGCATTTTCAAATGGAAGGGATGCCACATCTTCCTGTGCATATGGTCCGTACTTGTTCATATCTATCCCAACAAATGCTTCTATCGGCTTGAGGAATCTTACCACTATTTGTTTTGAGTGTATCTTTGCGGATATTGACTCTAGTACCTTTGGCCTACCTTTGACCAAGGCAGCCACAACTTCATCTACTCTTTTGTTTGATTCTCGTTTGCCATCAAGAATATATTTTTCCTCATCAGTTAGTTTTGAATAGTCTAAAATCTCCTCGCTTGAGCTGATCTTGACCTGTCTTGTCTCGATCATAAGAATTGATGAAATCTCAAGCATCTCGACCATTCTATCCCTTACCTTTGCTTCGACACCTTCATAGGGCTGATCTTTCAGGCTTCCTAGTGCCTCTGCTATTTTCTGCAAGGTGTCTGGTTCTATTGACTGAAGTGTTGGAGTTTCAATTTCTTTTTCTAACATTTTATAGACATCTTTGAGCGCAAGGCTAGCGCTATTCCCGGCGTCCATTTCATTGTTGTTTTGTTGTCCAGCTGCTGTTGACATTTGGCTCACTAATCCTTAAATTATAGGATTTTAGTGCCTACTGTTGGGATACCCTAATTGCCTTATAAATTGGTTGGCGGCAGGATTGAACCATTAACATTTAGTGCTGAAGAAGTGATGCGGCGGCTCAAAGAAGACAATATCAAGTTCCTCGATTTGCAGTTCACAGGGCTTTTTGGCAGATTTCACCACACTACAATTGACTCCAAGATGTTCCGGACTCAGGATTTCACCGATGGCCTTCCAAAGCTTGATGGATCTTCAATACGAGGCTTTACAGAAATACACGAATCTGATCTTATCATAAGGCCAGATTCAGATACGTATGCTACCCTACCTTGGATTGGAACGCCTACTGCAAGATTGATATGTGATATTTTGAGTGGAGGGAGCAAGCGTGAGATATTTCCACGAGATCCCCGAGGCATCGCAAAAAAAGCAGAAAGGTACATTATAGATCAAGGCTTTGACACTTCTTACTGGGGGCCTGAAGTTGAATTCTTTGTTTTCGACAAACTCGAGGTTAACACCATGACTCCCTATCAAGGCCAGAGCTACCACATCACCTCAAGAGAAGCACCGTGGTCCACCGACAGTGTGGGGTATGCGCTTAGGCTCAAAGAGGGATACCTTCCAAGTGCGCCAGGCGACACCCTCATGGAATATCGAAACGAATGTGTCGATGTACTTACAAATAATTTTGGAATAGTATGCGATGCTCATCACCACGAAGTAGCAACTGCAGGCCAGTGTGAGATAGATATCAGATTTGATACCTTGGTTAATGCTGCTGATGCTGTTCAAAGCTACAAGTATATTGTCAAGAATATTGCAAAGAAACATAACATGATTGCTACTATGATGCCAAAGCCGATAGCTCTCGACAACGGCTCAGGCATGCATGTTAATATAAGCCTTTGGAACAAAGGCAAAAATCTATTCTATGACTCTGCTGACGAATACGCAGAAATGTCGCAGAGCGCACGTTATTTTTGCGGAGGCATAATAGAGCATGCCCAAGCACTTGCGGCAATCGTAGCACCTACTACCAACTCTTACAGGAGGCTTGTACCAGGTTACGAGGCTCCAGTGTATGTAGCGTGGAGCACAGGTAATCGATCTGCAATAATCAGGATACCTGCTCATTATAAGGGAACCAGGTTTGCTCACCTAAAGCGAGTCGAATTTAGAGCTCCAGATCCTTCATGTAACCCTTATCTTGCGTTTTCAGCCATCCTTGCAAGTGGCCTCGATGGTATTAAGAAAAAGAAGGACATAGGGGAACCAGTGAAGGAGGATATCTTTAGGATGACCGCAGAGAGGAGGCGCCAGTTTGGTATAACACAGCTGCCACCAAGCTTGAGAGAAGCATATGAGGAGCTTAGAAGTGATAATATGTTCTTAAAGCCAATATTTGACAGCGAGATCATAGATAGAATAATAGAGCATGAAGAGAAGGAACACGTAGAGCTGGCGGTGAGACCTCATCCGCATGAGTTTTCAATGTATGCCGATATCTGACCCCGTTTTATGCAGAATTGATCATGCGAATCTAAAATAGAAAATTTGGTCTTTCCTTTCCTTATAGAATAATAAAGACTGCAAAAATTATCTAGACTCCGAGATATATACAGTAAGCGGTGTTGTGTTGTCATTATTTGTCAAGTGACGATTCCACCTGTATGAAACTCGTGCAAGTACAGGAACAAAAAGGCAATCAGTTTACACTTGATTCCACCCATAATCGGAAAATTTCTATGGGTTAGATTTCCAGAACAAAAGAGGCAATTCTCCTTGAACAAGGTCAGGCAACCTGGCATGCAGGCAGGAAGTGAAAAAAAGGAGTACGAAAAAGACATTATGACACAACTCAATCTACGACGGAGTTATCGCTAGGCGATTTTGAACCTAGCGGTAGCTTCGTAGCACCGCATAAAGAATGTAGAATAAAACATGCGACATGCAAAATAAGTGTAGTTTAGTGACAGTTTGGAATTGTATCATTCCATACCTATCAAGACTTCTCAAACAGACATTCTAAGACGGAGAAAGTGGAATTTTACTCAAATATATAAGAAAATCCTAGAAATCTTATAGAGCATAAACTCCTAATACACTTGAACTTGTGAATAAAAAATACCAATAAACATATTATATATAATTATAAAAGATTCCTACCTTACAAATAAACAACCATCTTTTCGAAATCATGATATAAGCGCATTCGGTAGTTGAGATAAAATGTTGGACGATGATTCTTCTTTGTCATCCTCGGCTGCGATCCCTTTTCCAACGCTTACAATTCTGTATTTACCATCGGAGGCCAAAACAGTAGTTGAAGAAGTTGGTCAGAAATACCCCAACAGTACGGTAGAGGAATGCATTGGTTTTTTCCATGGAGTGCAGAGACATTACAAGAAGGTCACTATCTGGAGTCAAGGTATAGACAGTTTGTGGCTCAATGCGGTAGTAGCAAGGGCAAAAGAGCTCGCAGGTGTGGAGTTTGTGACGCTTGTTTCAGGGGGAATAATGTATCTGATATAGGGCCAGAAGAGAGATATGAAAAGGAAGCAAAATGCATAATTGCATCGTAGGATTATGTTGTTAATGTATTGCAATAACTCTGTTCTTATAAGGTAAAAATTCACATCCAGTAAAGGTAACTCAGTAAGATAGACATACAAAACCTGTATGGTGCTTTTTTTTCTAGGCTTTTGATCAGGTCATGAGATGATAATACTAACACATGTGGTACCTCGTGCCTTAAACTCAAATAATGCTTGTGCTTATTTGTAGAGTGTGAAAGAAGGAGAGGAAAAGGCGAAGAGCTGCCCTATTTGTGGATGTACTGAGCACAGGCTCATTGGGTGTGGCAAGCACTGGAGAAAACATAAAGAAGGGCCAGATGGTAGATGCATTCCTCGCTAATCATTTTAGCTCATAAAGCGCGACTGAGAGTTTGAATGCTAACTTGTCGTCAGTCGCAATTGCAATTGGAACCACATATTTTTGAGTCTCTTCTTTGTATCTTGTCACCTTATCCTTGAAAGTCTGGCCCTTCATGCTCCGGATATCATCCAACCTCTCTGCCAGTTTGATGTACCGACTATCCTTGGGTGCTTTTGTCATCTTCGCAAAATATTCTTCTGAAGCCTTTTCCTTGGCCCAAGAGTCAATAGTGCTTAGTATATAGTATACTCGCTCTCCAAACTCTTTCATATCATTGTTAGATATCTGTGCATCATGTAATAGTGCTGCGCATACCAGATCAATATCATGTATTTTGAGCTCTTCGGCCAAGATGAGCGCAACTCTCAGAGAATGACCAAGATAGTGTTCATATTTATTGATTGAATGCTGTCTCTTGTAGGCCTTGGTTGCAATCCCAAATGCTCTTGTTATCTTGACAACATCGTCAGGATTATCATCAAACGACCTGAGTAGTCTAGTGAACCCAGCCTTAAGATCGGAATTCATAAATGTTAGGCCTAGGCTCTAACTCTAATGTAACTTTGCCTGTCCCTTCTATTGTTCAAATCCAATTATTGGTATTCCTCCGAAAAGATCAGAAGTCTCAGTCGTGTTTCCAAACCCTACTACCAGTATGCCGTTTTGGATCATTATCGTTACAGGAGCATCTTGCAATACAGTTTGACTATTTGAGACAACATCTATCGTACCTGCTAACACTAGATTATTATTTATTCGATTAACGGAATGTACTTCAAGTCCGCTCATTACATATTGAATAGAGTCACTACCGTTTGAGGGTCTATAGACAAAATTGGTGACAAATCCTGACGTACCATTTAGAGACCAGTCGCCAAAGAGGACTGCTTCAACTTCACCACTTGTAAGGTTGAGACGAGAGCTTGCAACCTTGCCGGAGGATTGCGTATCTATTTGAAGATTATCACTGCTTGTACTGGTCACTATTCTGTTTGAAGAGGAAACACCTTCACCATTACTACTACTTTTGCTTGTTATAACCGAGTCACTTGTAGAGCTTGACTGTGACGAGCGTGAGGATTGCTGCTGTGTGACTATAGAGGTTGCTGCCACGCTATTATTGATCCCATAACCAACAATAAGAGAGGCAGCAGCCGTGACAACCAATGCAGCGAAAACATAAACAGTCAGATTCATAGGGGGGATAAACGAATAAAGTTTATAAAGGTTATATATATGACACATCATTTTTATCTATTACAATCAATCTATAGATAATTTAGCTGAATGGCAAACCTATGGAATTAGGCGATCTTCTGCTTTACTACTACTCCACCAGATACACGGCATTCAGAATATACACATCAGGATTATGCATAGCTGTATCAAAACACCACATGCTGTAAGGTAGAACCTATCTTTTGTTAATTTTTAAAGATGTTATCCTGACTCTCTTCTCAACGAAAAGAAAAATATCAATAGAAGGTAGTTAAACAGAGCTCCCATATTTTTGAGGGTCACCACAAAAGCCCAACCTTAGAGATAGAGGCATTTATGAATTTTCATCATAAAGAGTTTGTATTGTTGTTGCCATCAATTGATGTAAATTCGCTTTTGCCAGTTCCTATTGATTCTGTTGATTCTAACATCTCCTGTTCCTCTTGAGCAGGTATAGGGGATGTCACTTCTTCAGATGCAATCTCGGTAAATGCAGCAGGACCAGGCACTCTTTCAACACGTCTGGTCTTTGTCCGAGGCGAAGCTTTTCTTCGGGCTGCCTTTTTCTTACCATCCTTACGGACCTTGGATTTAGATTTTTTCTTTATGCTGCTTTTTTTTCTCGTTTTTGAGAGATTTGCTTGTTTCCCTTTCTTTTGTTTACTTTTGGCTTTTGCCATAACGTTTAGCAATATTAACCGCTTATTTTTAAGTTTGATCTTTTTAGCCAAGCAGAAAGAGTTTGTAAAAAATTTTTCAAAGTATCGACAGGGCATAAAATGACAAACTAAATGACAGATACTGCAGTATAAATTGGTCAAGAAGTTTCTTTCCAACGGAATAGGGGGTAATAAACGTGGACTATTTACGCTTATAGCACGAAAATAAATGACAAATGTCTTTGCCCATGGCTATTACCAACTAGGTTTACATATATACAACAATATGTATACAAATTATTTTATTAACTCTAAACTGTGTAATACTGTCCTTCAAAATCTATGCTGAGAGTTATTATTTTGTAATAAGATATAATAGTTCAATTAACTCACATTTGTCCATTATTGACAGACAGCAAAGGTTACTATGCAGTTCTTGGAGTTCCGGAGAAGGCCAGCTACAAACAAATCAAGTATGCATATAGGCGGCTTGCCAGAAAATACCATCCGGATAGGAATAGCTCAGTTTATGCTGAAGAAATGATAAAAAAAATAAACACCGCGTTTGAGGTTCTGTCAGATGAAACAAAGAGGGCACAATACAACAATACCAGGGAATTTGACAATTCGTTTGAGATGACACAGTCAAAACAAGAGCAAGTACACACAAATCCTAAGTCACAGAAAATGGCAAACGAAAGTGAGATTACAGATATTTTCAATGGGCAATATTTGCCTGATACACCAAGAGGCAGATTCCACATAATTGTCGAGCCTTCACTATGTATGGCATTTGGTAGTTGCGAGGTTCTTGCGCCAAAAGTTTTTGTGGTAGAAAAGAACAAAATGGTCAATCCGAAGGCGAAGGTCGAGTGCGAAACCTGTGCAGACTATGAAAGCATATACGCTGCTGCAGCAACCTGCCCGACTAAGGCAATAAGGATCGTCGACCGCTATACGGGCGATCAGCTCTATCCATAATAAATTTAAATTGCTCTGAGATTGTGCTGTAACCTATGAAACTTTTCTGTATTGGATGCGGCCCAGGAGACCCAGACCTTCTCACAGTGCGGGCAGCAGATCTCATAAAAAGCGCAGATATGGTGTTTGCACCTACTGCAAGGGAAGGCAAATCTAGTATTGCGCTTTCTGTGGTTGAGAAATATATTAGCAAGTTTACTAAGACAGTCAGCCTTGTTTTCCCCATGGTCAAGGACAAAGAATCGCTCAGGGGCTACTGGAAGAGAAACGCTGACGAAATTGCAAGTGCAGTTAGAACTGGTAAAAAAGTCGTATATCTCACAGTAGGAGATCCTGCGCTTTACAGCACTTGGATCTATATACAGCGCGAGTTAAAAAGGACATATAAGGACATAGCAATTGAAATAGTTCCAGGTGTGACGTCCATGTTTGCAATTGCTGCAAAAGCAGGGATTAGCTTGGCAGAAGGTGACGAAACTGTAGCTATCGTACCAGCGTGCTATGATCTGGAAAAAGTCAAGCGCACTGCCAGCGCCTGTGATACTGTCATTTTTCTAAAGGATGGACGTTATTTTGATAGCGTGATCGATATGCTGGGTGAAGCAGGCTTTCCTGACAGCGCGACTGTTGCAATAGCTCAGAATGTTTCAGATGAAGGAGAGGTGTTGGAGATGAAAAAGATTTCAGAACTCCGCGGCAAAAAAGGTCCAACTGAAAAGTACTTTTCTATCATGGTGGCAAAAAAGAATGCAAGAGACTAGAACTGTGTATTTTGTGGGCTCAGGCCCTGGGGATCCTGAGCTTATAACGCTCAGGGCAAAAAAGCTGGTGGAAGAAGCGGACACTATTATTTATTCAGGCTCCCTTCTTAACCCAAGGATTTTGCAATATGCCAAGAAAGGTGCGCAGCTTTACGATGCTGCAATTATAGACAGAGAAAAAATCTATCAGATCCTGCACGATTCTGCTAATGAAGGCAAGATTGCTATAAGGTTCCACGACGGTGATCCAGCCCTTTTTAGCGCAATCAGAGAGCAGATAGACAAGCTAGAGTCAGAGGGCATAATGTGCAAGGTGGTGCCAGGCGTAACTGCTTTGTTTGGAGCAGCTGCAGACACGAACTTAGAGCTAACGCTGCCTGGAGTAACGCAGACTTTGATAATAACAAGAGCTGAACTTCGCACGCCGGTTCCACAACGCGAATCAATAGCGGAGCTTGCTAAACATGGCGCAACAATGGCATTCTATTTGAGTGTGCACCTAATAGAGGAGATAGTAAATGAGATATTAAAGAGTGGAGTATATACAGGGAAGACTCCAGCCATGGTAGTCTATCGAGCGACATGGGAAGATGAAAAAATAATCAAAGGGACTCTTGAGGACATTGCTAAGAAAACGAAGGAAGCCAAGATAATCAAAACTGCACTAATAATTGTGGGCGAAGCCATTGCCCCATCAAAATATGAATATTCAAAAGTGTATGACGCAAAGTTCACGCATGGATATAGAAAAGGGGTAGTAAAAGAAAAGGAAAAAGAGTGAAGAAGGTTTACGGTCTTCTCGCCCACAAGGTTATCACACTTGTGCTAATGGCTGCACCTGCCACTCCGCTTATCAGAGCAAAGACAATGCTTGCATCTACATGTAGGATGGTGGATAATGCATGTGCAACGGTTGGCGATGCTAAGAACGCTAAGAATCCAATAGCAAACCCAATTGCTCCAAAGATTGCAAGTATTCCTGTTCTTGATACCATTTTACATCACTGTTGACTTTCAGTGTCGGAGATTCTGAAGCTACTGGCAGGAATGGATGGGAACTTGTCGCTCATCTTCTGCTCTGCGACTGCAGAAGCTTCCATCATTATCTGATCGATGTCGCTGCCAGAACCTGTATTAATCTCGATTCCAGGACCGCTACCTTGCAAAGACTCCATCATGAGACCGTTGAGTAAAGTCTGCATGGTGTTGATCTCGCTGTCTGCACCGGGCACAAATCTCCCAAGTCCGGGCTTTAGGCTCTTTATGGAGGTTATTGCTGGCCCCAGTGCGAGCATTATGTCGCCCATATCGTGTATAGTAGAAAGTCTCATAGAGACCTGCTCAAATGCCATCTTGGCTTGACCCAATGTACGCGAGACCTTGCGCACCTCCGCAAGCTCATTTGAGAGAACCTTGGTGGTATCGGTGTCGTGTCTCTGCACAGCATCGACTACTCGTCTAAACAAAGAGGCATCTCTCTCATTTAGTTTGGTAACTATGGCATCTAACTTCGATATCTGTAACTGAAGCTTATTGGATGCTGTCTCTAATCGAGGTTTGAGTGGACCCTGAGTTGCAAGTGCTTCTTTCAACTTGTCTCCTGCGCTCACCCTATTTTGATTAGTCCAATTCTTATCGAAAGCATTCATAAAGGTTCGAGCGTGTATTTGCTATTAATTGCGGGTGTGTAATTCGATAAACCATAAGCTAAACTAATTGTCTTCTAGTTTTAAAGACAGTTAGCTTGTGTGATGGACAATGGGAATGACACATATCATAATGGTACCCTAAAAAGTTCCTTCTGGGTAATTGATGCCCATGCGCCCATGCCTTGCCCACCGCTATCGCTGTCTGTTCCAGTTATCTGACTCACCACAATCTCCTTTGGAGCCATGGGAGGCCACAGCATAGCCACATAATCACCAGCATCACCGGCCTTATCAAGGGAAGCAGGCTGCATATTTTCTCGCAGGAATTTGACCGTAACAAGTTTGTCCTTTACAGATTCTATGAGATGATGTTGCCCATGTACTATGAGGTGAATCTTCTTTTTGTTATCAATTTCAGACATCATATTTTAATATGCAAGATGCAATACAACTATAAGCATGTTAAATAGTTTTTTCTCACGTGATAATTATTGACTCTTATATGGCCATGATTTTACCCGATGATATCGCAGAGCGCATCTCGGGATTTATTGCAGGCAAACGAAACTTTCCCTTTGTAGACTCTGACGAGCTGATGTGTATTATGTACCTATATGGCAGAAATAATATGATAAAAGAACAAGAGATTGATGAAGTCAGCAGCCTGGCACAGCACACTGCTTCCCAGCTAGATAAAGAGATCGATATTTGTATGAACAGCTCAGCAAGCAAACTTGAAACAGAATACATTAGAAGTAAGTACATAAATAGAGAACTGCAATTGGTTGTTGAAAGAAAACCACAGGACATCAAGAAGCGAATAACGGGTGACCCAGCGATAATATCTGACTGCTTTGTGCATCATGTTGCTTACTACAAGCAGGACTATTTTTTGGAGCTGTATGGTCCGCTGAAGGATTCTGAGCTTACATCAGACATCCGTTCGGTGCTGACTCAGAGGATGATTATGGTGTGCTACAACAGAAAAGGAGCACAAGAGACCAGATTGACTCATCCACTTATTCCAGTATATGTGTGGTTCAAGGATCAGGCGGGCGCAAAGCCATGATAATACGGAATTTGGGAAAGCTCTTCCTGAGGCATCTGAACAATTGATATCAAATGCCCGTCAGGATCTTGGATTATTGCGTGTTTACCAAAAGGCTCTTGCTTGGGCTTTTTGTAGAATTTGACCCTTTTCTTTTTCAGGCTATTAATGACATCATCAAAGTCGCTTATGCTAAATCCCACCAGCATGCCATTGTTCTTTTTCACCCTCTTTCTTTTCGCAGGGTGGAGGGCTAGGACAGTGCCGCGTGTTGAAAACTCTGTCCAGTCCTTTGACTCTTGCTTTAGATCCATACCAAGGGTGTCGCGATAGAACCTAATTGATCTTTTCATATCAGATACAAGCAAAATGACCGCTCCTATCCGGCTAAACATTGCAGTAGTGTATATACATCCATAGATATAATAGCTTATGTGACTGGTATACAGCGAACTATTTTCAAATGGAGCCAATCATTCAATCAGTCAATCAGCCAAATCTCTTTTGCTGATAGTTCTTGATCCATTTTTTCTTCTTTTGCAGGCAGGCTTTGGATTTTATTGACGTTAGCTCTTCTCTTCCTTCTATTTGCTCAACTTCGGATAAGCATTACTTTAGCTCTTTGTAATGATGGAAAAGAATGGATATCACGATAGCGTAATTCTAAACAATGCTCTTAGTTGTCAACTTTTGAAGAAGAACAATAAGGATGATAATACTTCTCAATGTCTTTAATATCAAGATGAATAATGGGTCAACGTGTCAACTCGACAACAGACTGAAGAAGAAGAAAAAAACATCAAGATTGTCCGGCGTTCCATAGAAGCTCTAAATACAGGGGACGTAACTAATGTTTCTGAATTTATACATCCTAATTATTCTGACCGTGATTCCCAAAGTATCCCTGGGCGCGAAAAACTTCGTGGTTCAGAAGCGTTTGTTGATACTGTCAAGAAGTTAAGAGCTGCATTGAGTGAACTGCATTACAAAGAACAAGAGATTATTGCTTCAAATGACAAGGTTGTGTCGATAATGATAGTTACAGGTAAGCACACAGATGACTTGTTTGGCATTCCTCCAACAAGGAATAACTTCTCATATCAAGCAGCGCATTTTTATACAATTGCAGATGACAAAATAGCAGAACACAAAGCATTTCGTGACGACCTAAGCTTCATGATACAGCTTGGTGTAATCGGCGCTGCATCACCGCAGTACGAACCTATTCTTAATGCTTGGAAGGGGATGATGAGGGATAAAAGCGTACATGAGCGCCACTAGATTCTCTCTGATTTGCTAAGGACATTACAATACTGTGCTAATGAAAAACCCCCTAAAGGCCCTAGGCAGTTACTGATATACATCCACAGATATAAAGTTGAAAATGCGGGTCGTAGAGTATTATATACATATATCTAGATTCCGGTTCAGCAAAATATCTTGCAAAGCGACAGGACACCTGTCCCCATAGTCAGATTCTCAGAATTTCTTGGGATAGGATACTTTGGTGACAAAGAGCAGAGGGTCATAGCACCTATTTTTGATTTGCACTCCAACGCAAAGCGCGGGTGGGAAAAAGTAATGGCAAATCAGCAGCAAGAGGTTCCCATATTTCATACAGTATTTGTCGAGCACCCTACAAGATACGAGCTCATCGCTTACCCCATAGAAATGAGCTCTGAAATGATCAACTACGCGATTTATCGCTCATCTTCTAGCTTGTCCAGTCTGAATAAATTCAAGAGCGATTATGGCAGTGGAAGGACATACATCAAGTTTGGATGGCATGATCTAACAAAGCCGTATAAGTTTGATGTGCTTCCACACTATGCTGCTGTTGACTCGATTGAGTTCATAAGAGCAGAAAATATCAAACCAGGGATGTTAGTGGACCAGATAAGAAAAAGCTAGCAAATATTCAGGCAATGATAATTAACTATATCCCTACAGTCTTTCTTTTTTCTAAATTTCGACCAGAATGTAAGAATGTTTTACGCCACATGGCAGGCTCAATAACAAATTCTTTAGAGCAAGATCACGATTGCCATGACCCGACTACTGAAAAATGTAGAAAGGGGTTGCAGGTTTTCCAACCTCAACAACCATACTGAGAGCTTTTGGAGTTCTAAAATTTAGTTATACATAATTTCTAACTCTCACCATCCTAGTCCCAACTTACGAACCCTCTATTTGGTTATCTACTACGAATTCTCCTACACTTTACATTTATCTTGCACCGTACTCAAAAAATAACAATGACCAATAATCCTGTAGCTGTATTTGATTCAGGCATCGGATCCCTTTCAGTAATAAGGGAGTTAAAGCGCGAGATACCATATGAAGACCTGCTCTACTTTGCAGACAGGGTACATTTTCCGTACGGTACCAAATCACATGCAGCGTTACGTCAGATCATTGTAAATACCATAAATTACCTCAAGCGCTACAAGCCAAAGTTAGTGGTAGTTGCCTCCAACACACCCTCTGTGCAAGTACTTGACGAGGTAAGAAAGATGGTACCAGATATCTCGATAATGGGAGTCAGACCTCCACTAAAAGAGGCTGCTAAACTCACAAGGAAAAAGCATATTGGAATCATGGCCACGGAGGGCATGATAAGGAGTAGAGAGTTTGAGAACCAAATTCGCAGAGAAGTACCGCAACACATTTTGGTAACAAGATTTAATGCTTCGCCAATAATTGAGATGATAGAAAAGGGAGTGCACCTTGAGAACGAAAGACAAACATTTAATGTGATTTCACGCGTTCTTGGAGACAACAGCATTGATGAACAGATTGACGTCATTACTCTTTCAAGCACTCACCTGCCGTTTGTAAAACGATATCTCAATTCACTCTTGCCTACCGTTAGGTTCATTGACCCAGCGCAGATAGTAGCTAGGGACGTAAGGAAGTTCCTTGCATTTTATCGGATGACAAAAAAGAGTGGCAGGAGCAATCTTCGGATCTTGGTTTCTGACGGCAAACGGGAATTTGAGAAATCAGTGCGTGCGCTAGGAGTACGAGAACCGATTGAAGAAGTATTCCTTACATTCTGATTCAAACTAGTAGCACAGTCTAAATATATGCAAACAAGGAATAGTCAATACAGTAAAAGACAGGCAGCTAAGAGCAAAAATGGGACTTCAAACAGACATTAACAAAGGAGGCAGAGCACTGATGGATACTTTTCTCCAACTCAGTGGGATATACTCGTTTTATGAAAGACACTTAGAATCAGAAATTATCAAGTACCCGCTGCCAAACCATATTGCAATTGTTCTTGATGGCAACAGGAGGTGGGCCAACGTGCACTTGCTTGATAGTAGCTGGGGACACAATCATGGCGCTGACAAGGCAGAGGAACTATTAAACTGGATACATGACGTGGGCATTAAGATCACTACGTTATATGTATTATCAACGGAAAACCTTGATCGTAAGGACGAAGAGCTTCAAAACATCTACAGGCTTCTTGAAATGAAGTTGGAAAAGCTTTATGATGATGAGCGGGTGCACAAGCGCAAGATGAAGATAAAAGCCATAGGTGACACTAAGCTGCTCCCCTATAACTTGCAACAGATATTGACAAAGCTTGAAGAGTCTACTGCAGGTTATGACTCAATGTTTCTCAACATTGCGATAGCATATGGCGGTCAAAAAGAGCTTATCGAGGCAGTCAGAAAGATAGCTCGAATGGCTGAGAAAGGTATGATCGAAGTTGACGAAATTGATGAGAAAACCATTGAATCATGCCTCTACACTTCACACCTGCCGCAGCCATCTCCTGATCTTATTCTGAGGACATCAGGAGAAAAAAGGCTGAGCGGCTTCTTAATATGGCAGAGTGCCTACAGCGAACTGATGTTTATGGATGTGTTCTGGCCAGAGTTCCGCAAAATTGATCTTATGCGAGCCATTAGGACATACCAGCAGAGAGTGCGCAGATATGGGAGATAAATAAATACAAGAGGGAGTTGATGTCATGTTGTTTTCGAACAGATGCTATCGTAATTGTCCTTCTTCGTATGCTACTTCTTCAACCTGCCAGTTTTCATTAACATAAAGACCAATGACTTTTGCAGGTAGTTTCCACACAGATATCTCTTGCAGAGCCTTTCTAATCTGGATATAGTGATAGTTCTTATCTCCAGGGTTGCCCGCACAATCATAATGTCCAACTACTGCCACGATCTGGGAGTTATGTTTCTCGACAGAGATGTATGCAGAATGTTTTGCAAGTGATGATTCCACATCACGTAGTTCATTTGAGAAAATTCCATCGGCACCAGGGAAAGTTATCATATCGACTATGTCAGCTGCATAATTTTGCTTGATATAATTAATGACGGGCTGCTGAGTTCTACCATCAATACAATTTATAGCAGTTCCAAATTTGTATTGCTCTTTCATGGATGATCAATCAACAAATGGGTTTCTTTTAAGGTACGAAATATTATTATTTAATAATATGTAGTAATAGTATAAGGAGAGATTGTATTATATTGCTTCCAGATTTTTTGCTGCGCTTCTCCGTTTAACTAGCAACTACAACGATTAGACAATTTATCCACTCTGTCAAGTGAGCGAGTTGGATTTGAATATCTGTGACATAACGTGAGATATGTATCATGTTCTTACTTATGGTCGAAAAAGTAATAATGGAATACGGGTTACTATATAGTATCGTATAGTTTATGGCCATAAACCGTTTATTCATATACTGACTTTTATAACTATATTGCTAGTAGGGCCTAATCATAGAGAAATTCGCAAGGTGCAATTTACAGGCAAGTCAACATACGTTTTATCGCTGCCAAAAAGCTGGATTGAAGAAATGCATCTAAATGCTGGTGACCAAGTGGCGCTTATCCGAGAAACCGACAATTCATTGTCAATACTTCCGTTTATCAGTGGGCTGCGAGACTCACTCAATGAAGTCAATGCAATAGTGTTACCTGATGACAGTAGCAGTACAGTCAAGCGAAAGGTGGTGTCCATGTATTTAGCTGGCTATGACATTATTCATCTGAAGTTAAAATCAGGCAGGATTAACCCTTCGCTCCGAGATGGAGTTAGAGAAGTGATTAGGCGCAACCTTATCGGAACTGAGATAATAGCTGACGCATCTGACAACATTACACTTCAAGTGTTACTGTCTATGCCAGAGCTTTCCATCAACACTGCGATAAGGAGGATGTATCTTATTGCTTCATCAATGCACAGAGATGGAATATTGGCACTTACTGAGCGTAGCCACGAGCTTGCAAAAGAGGTTATCAAGTCAGATGATGAGGTGGATAGATTCAGTCTCTATATTTCACGCAACCTTGTAATGGCTATGGAGAACGGTAGGATGCTTCGAGAAATGAGACTAGAAAATCCAGCGGATTGCTTAAGTTACCGTGTCGCAGCCAAGAGCATTGAGCGAGTTGCCGATCATGCTTGTGGTATAGCCGACAAAGCAATCAAGCTAATAGACAAGATACCAGAGAAATCCCTTCAAAAGATAGAGAAAATGAGCCACTTTGCCCTGACAGTGCTTGGAAACTCTGTTGAGGCATTACTTCGGCGAGACTATCATCTTGCAGACAAGACAGTGGATATTGCAGAAAATATTCGGACGCTTGAAGATGACGTCATGGTTAGCATAGAAAAGTACAACAATGTGCATGACCAGGCTAATATCAGGCTCGCCTTGGAAAATATTAGGAGAACTGCAGAGTATGCAAGCGACATTGCAGAGGTTGCAATTAACGAGACAATAGACGAGGTAACTGAAAATCACAATACTAGCCGCAGAAGATAGTATTGGTAATATTTGTTATAGAGATATAATCCGTCTATCTTCATGCCAGAACTAAAATCGCAGATATATTCGATTTCTTTAAGGTACGCTAAGTCCTGCAAATCATAACTTATGTTACGCTTGCTAAAGTCGTCCGTGCTATATCCATTAACCGAGATTAGGATTCAAGACTAAGTACTGAGGCAATCCATTTACACAGTGAATTTGACCTTTTTAAAGGTCGTCAAGATTTGCGTGGATTGGTCTACGATGAAATCTTTTACTAATTACGAAGAAGCACAGCAGTTACGCATGCATATATAGTATAGGAGAAATAGAGGCTGAGGGGACGAACTCTCCGTAACTCACTATTGGCCTGGGATTGGGGATGTATGAAGAGTTAGCATAGGAGTATTTGTCTCTCCAGTCAACCTCATTGTGAATAGATCATCTGTATTAAAAAATTTCATCGTCCTAGAAGACTTAGAACAATATAGATCCTCTAGGTTGCAATCGACTATAAAGTTACTATGGACAATGAATATCTACTTATCTCTGTATTATCCGGCCATGTCTACAATAACAACAACAACTGTGTCGCATACAACGATAGAATCGGACTTGGGCAAGAAGAGTAGTAATAATAGAAATAACCTCCGTTATTTCGCTCTCTGCAACTCATGTTTTTGGTGTGCATCGTATCTGCGACATATGGGCACAATTAGATGTCCAAGCTGCAAAACCGAGATTATGGAATCCATGCCTATTGGGTCGGATGAGAGATTCTTTTTCCAATATGACAGAAAGCGTGGAGTATCATTGCAGTTCCTTACTGTGTGAGCTTGTTCACTGATATGATACTAATCTAAAGTAATACCTCACCCCGTAGATAATATCATAAGCCAGTGATAGCAAGTCCAGTCAATTATATTATTAAACGCGCTTTTTCGCAGGATTCTTAAAATTTCTCAGAAGGAGTTTTGATTTAAGAATACCGTAATTTATAAAGTAACACTCTCTTCTCTGCCTTTTCTCTAAGGGAACAGCCTTGGAGTCATATACAACTTAGCGCCCTCTTCTTCGTCGCCAAACTCATCTTCGCCGTCCTCATCAAATTCTTCATCATCGAAATCGTCGTCAAAGTTATTGTTTTCTTCGGACATGTTTGACTGCGAGTAATCAACTTGATGCTTGTTATAAATTTTACCAGCAAGTCTCTTGTGCTTCTTTAGTTCTCACTAGTTTGTTGAATGCTCACCATACATGAGCAAATGGCCACCGTGCAGCGCTTTATTTGTGCTCCCTCTTGCGGTAGACTTGCCACTATCTGCGTGTGAAGCTTCTGAGGGTGAAGACATTTGGTACAGAGTGGGTCGTTATATGGCACGTGTAGTAATTATATGCTGTTTGAGGTATTAATTTACTCTAGTCAGCTTTTTATAGCTTGAAAATAATCTCATGCAATTATATGGGCCGAGTAGACAAGGGTATCAACTGCAGTGTAGATAGCTGTGGGAACCAGGCCGAGCGCTCGATGAGTGGGATTAAGGCAGGTATGGCCCCCGATCTAGGATTGGGAGGTAGTAAGAGAGTCTATCTCTGCAAAGATCATTATAAAGAATGGAAAAAACTTACCAGGGAAGACAGGGAAAATGAAAGGGCCAGATGGACTTAAATTATATGGGAAATTAGAATTAGGAATAAGATATGCAACTGCTGCAGCTCCATTCTGATTTTATTGAATACGAGCCGATTCAAAAGGAGATTACGGATGCCGAAGATGTCCTACTCAAATCTAAGGTCCGGATCGAAGATCTAGTAGTAGCTTTTGTAGCAGTTGAGAATAGAGATGACGAAAGCATTGCCAAGATGGCAGCAGTTGAAATAAAGGAATACCTTGATATGGTCAAGAGCACCCGGCTACTAATCTACCCTTACGCTCATCTGAGCTCTGACCTCACGCCGCCAACTGCTGCAATCAACATTATTAAATCTCTTGAAAGTTTCGCCAAGGAAACCATAAATCAGGTCTACCGTGCTCCTTTTGGATGGACAAAGTCGTTTAACATTAAGGTAAAGGGCCATCCGCTGGCTGAGAACTCTAAAAAGATTTCAAAGCATGAAGAACATAAACAGGCTGACCCATTACATGGAGAAAAAGAATCATCTGCACTCAAGCATGAAGAAAAATTGCAGTCATTCTGGTATATTGCACAGCCAGGCGGGCAGATTACTCCAGCCAGCAAATACACCTTCAAAAAGCAGGACAAGAATCTTCAGATGCTGGTAGACTATGAATTAGCAAAGAACAGAGCAGTCAACGATCAGCCTGCACATGTCCGACTAATGAAGAAATTGGCGATAGCCGACTACGAACCTGCGTCCGATGCTGGGAATATTCGCTACTATCCAAAAGGCAGACTAATGAAGTCGCTTATAGAGCAATATGTCACAAGGCGAGTAATGGAGTACGGTGGAATTGAAGTCGAAACACCCATAATGTACGATACCAAGCACCCTTCGCTCCAGAGTTACTTCAATAGGTTCCCTGCAAGGCAATATAATATCACTTCAGACAACAAACAGCTGTTTTTGCGCTTTGCTGCATGCTTTGGCCAGTTTCTGATGGCCAAGGATTTCAATATTTCATACAAACATCTGCCCGTAAAATTATATGAATTGACAAGATACTCATTTAGGCGCGAAAAAAGTGGTGAGTTAGTAGGTTTGCGTAGATTGCGGGCATTCACCATGCCTGATTGTCACGCATTTTGCAGAGACTTGAATCAGGCAAAGGAAGAGTTTCTCAAGCGGTTTGACTTGTCAATAAGTGTGCTCGATGATCTTGGTCTAACAATCAAAGATGTGGAAATGGCAATAAGGTTCACAGAGGACTTTTACAATGAGAATAAAGACTTCGTGACCGAGCTTATCAACAGGTTTGGCAAGCCCGTGCTCGTTGAAACATGGAAAGAACGCTTCTTTTACTTCACACTCAAGTGGGAGTTCAATTTTATCGATGGTCTTAGAAAAGCATCAGCTCTTTCCACCGACCAAATAGATGTTGAGAACGGCGCACGATATAACGTGGAATTCGTTGAAGAAGATGGCACCAAGAAGAACCCGATAATTCTGCACAACTCACCTTCAGGCGCAGTTGAGCGGGTAATCTATGCACTATTGGAAAAATCTGCCAAGATATCCAAAGAAGGCGGCATCCCCTCTATACCCCTCTGGCTGTCACATACACAGGTCCGCATAATACCCGTCAACCAAGAGCATATTATATACTGCGAAAAGGTACTTGCAGAGCTGACTCAAAAGCAGATCAGGACCGACATTGATGACCGAGATGAAACAGTAGGCAAAAAGATTCGTGAATCTGAAACCGAATGGATACGCTATACCATAGTCATCGGTGACAAAGAGGTCAACTCTGACAAGCTGACTGTACGCGACAGAAATGAAGGCAAACAGCGCGAGATCACTCTGCATGATCTGGTGGATGAAGTCAAGACACAAACAAGGGACAAACCCTATCTTCCGCTGAATCTTCCCATCCGCTTATCATCTAGACCCCAGATTATTGTCTAGCATATTTTCGTGATAATATTCTATACAATGTCTGAGTAGCCAGTGTGCCCTCACGATAGTCGTCGTTTTTAAGTGACACTTCCACTATGTCCATTCCAACCAGGCAGGCTGAAAGATCTATCGCCTTGATCAATTTCAATACCTGAAATGGGTCGAGGCCAAATGGCTCCGGCGTGCCTGTGCACGGAACGTACGGTAGATCGTAGACGTCAATGTCAAACGAAATGTAGATCTTTTTACCCACAGTCGCCTTTTGCAAATACCTTACGACCGAGTCAATATCATTGTGCACATCCCAAGCATCAAAGGTTGTGACGCCGTGTCTGCTAGCAGTTTCGTTTTCCTCCTTGTCTGTCTGTCGGATGCCTATCTGAATCAAGTTTTCACCTGGAATATAATTCAGCAAGTGATAGAAGGGTGTAGTGTGGCAGATTTTCAAGCTTTCATAATTGGGCTTCATGTCTCTGTGAGCATCAAAATGTATTACTAAGGGCTCCTCTTGGGCAAGTGTTTTTAATTGATAATATGATAGCGTATGCTCGCCGCCAAGCATCACTGGAATCTTGTCGTCACCACGTAGCGAATCAACAACTTTGGGAATTGTTAATTCAAGATGGTCAAGCATATTGTTAATGTTCTTTGTCTTGGGTAGCTTTAGGTCGCCAAGATCAAATATTCCGATAAGGTCATGAATGTCGGTCATTTCATCAAGCATGAATGTTTCGATCTGTCGAGCCGAAGTCCGCCTTATTGCTTCCGGCCCTCTTGATGTCCCCTTACCGAAGCTGGTGGTGATGTCAAGAGGTACGCCATAAATCGCCACGCTTGATTCTTTGAATGAAATTCTAACTGGAATGTCTGCAAAGCTATACCCTGCCTTCGTCTTTTCCGGTACTATAAAGAGCGAAAGTATGTCCAATTCTTACACAATTTTCAAAACTGTTGATAATAAATTATGATACTGGCTTGCTCCAAAATAGCTCATCAAGACTCTGTTGTCGTGGCTTGCCTAGTATCGACTTAAAGTCCACGTTCAAGGCAGACGACACTTGTTCAAATGTAGACTCCATGGCTTCAAGATATTTTTCGGTGTCAATTTCTTCCGGCTTGGAGAGCTCGACTGGCCTCACACCGTCGCCTGCCTTTATCTTCACATAAGAAATGATATCACCGGCCCGGACGTCGCGTTTGTTTGCGTCGACAAGCATCTTGGCAGCCTTAATATGTTGTGGCAGACCTTTATAGATGTCACTGCTGTTCCCATCCACTGTTTTGGAACCTGTCTTTTTGCCATATGTGCTCAATGATTTGTTAATGGTGACGTTAAAGCTCAGTTCTTCAAGTGGAATTTTGTGCATTTCCAAATTCTTGGCATTTTCTTGAATGACATTCTTAATTTTTTCTTTGGCAAATTCAAAATCTTTCTCAGAGTTGATCTTGCCAAGTATTTCCAAAATATCGTAGAATGCCTTTCTGATAAATGGCGGAGTATGTGACTTTTTGCCTGTAAGCCCTTTTACATCAACTGTTCCATCAGATAGAACTCCGAGGTAGTTCTTTTTGAGGTCGCTGAATACAACATAGCGGTATTGTTTATCTATTTCAAGGTCTACGCCCAGTGTCTCTCTTGCCCACTGCACTAGCCGCTCTATATGCTTTTGATCAGGATTGCTAAGGAAAATACTGTCCGTGTCACCATAAACAACCCGAATCCCGATTTCTCTGCATTTGTTGATAGTTTTATTGATTGTTGTCCTGCCAAGAGCAGCTGTGGCGTCTGCTACTGGTAGGCAGTAAAGCGGGAATATTGCTGCTCCCATGACGCCATAACTGGCATTGAGAATGACCTTGATAGCTTGGCTTACCACGTTATACAGCTTACGCTCCTCGGGAGGAAGCGTCTTGTCCTTTGCTAGGTGTTTGTAATAGTTGACCCTCAGGTCACGAAGTGATCCTATGAGAAGCGAGCTCAAACCTTTTCTGTGCTTACAGACCCAGTGAGTTGTACCCTCTACATCATTTTTCCTACAGTCTTCGTGAGAGCAATTGATGGTTTCGTACGATAAATTATGCACTTTGATAATGCTAGGATAGAGGCTCGCAAAGTCTAGGACAACGACGTTAAAGTGTATGCCGGGGATGGGCTCAACTACTTCACCACCTCGATATTTTTTTTCTTTAATGATGGCTGTAGTCGATGAAGTGCCTTTTCTTTCAAGCTCACTTCTGCTAGGTATCAGCTCGTTTCGCTGGCGATGCTCGTAGTACAAGATGCCTCTTATCCATTGATTCACACCAAAGCGAGCAATATCGTCTACTGATAGCCTGCCAATCCTTGCAATGACGACCAGTAGTTTCATTAGAAGATTGTCATTAAAGCTGGTTAGTCTGTACGTGAGGTCGGCATCCTTTAGACAATATTCTGCTAATTTCTGAATCGGCAAATCGCTTATGTCTCCTTCAAACTCTATTTTTGAGTCGCCCAATAGTGCTTCGCTGATTGCATTTAGAGTATGGTCAGTATAAGCTCGGCTAAAAGCATAGATCTGGATCGACCTGTTGTCAAATGTTCTGTAAAGGTCTATGTGGATACCATGCCTAATGCTGACTGGCTCTGCTTGCATTCCGTGCTTGATAAATGACTCCTTTTTGACGATTATTGGCACCTTCTCCCTTGGAATTGCAATGCCGTTAGTGTCAATACGTGGATCAAGTGAACGTGCATACAGATAAGGTAGATCAAAATCGTCACCATTGAATGTGAGTATGATCGGATATTCCTTGATTATTGCAAATGCTTTTTCTATTAACTCTTTCTCGGTTGAGCAGGGTTCTGCTTCGGGAATTAGTGCTGTGCCATTGCTTGATATATTATCTGTAAGTACAAGCACTTTCTTGAAACCGTCACTTCCAACAAACCCTACAGCTGTTATCCGCCTATCATGGTCTCGTGGATTTGGCATTCTTCCCTCTTCTGTCTCAACCTCGATGTCGACAGCTATTCGCTTCAGCTCTGGTATTGGTTGATTGAGCAGTTTGGCCCAGTTCGTAATGTATTGTCTATATTCGTTGCCTGCCTCTCCCCCTTCCTTTATCTTATCCCACAGTAGACTCTTAAGCGCAGATTCCACCTGATCAGAAATAGGATACTCAAATGGCATTATCTGCTCGTCATTTCTGACGTAATACGAACCTGGTATTAGCGCGCGATCGTATAGATAGTTCTCGTGATATTTAATATCAGCTTCCCATGACGTCACTTTTTCACGAAAGCTATAGTCGGTGCCGCCTATTGAGAGCGGATCAGGTGCAATCACTTTGAGGACCTCAATTTCCTTATCAAGAATAATGTCTTGTTTCTTGACTTGTTTGAGTGTGAATTTGGTCTCTTTTTGCGCAATCTGTCGGGCCTGGTCTGCAAAATCCATCTTTGTATAGCAATAGGGCTTGTGGTCAGTTCTATCACGCCATTGGTAAATAATTTTGTCTTGAGGATCATAAAACTTCAGATATACCTTCTTCTCTTCGCCAGAGTAAACGGCAGACAGCAACAGCATTGGCCTACTATCTTTGGGCAACTCCGGCAAGCTGTCAAATCCTTTTCTTCGATCCGATACAAATTCCTGCTGCTGAACCAAGATACAAAGTGTCTGTCAATAGATCGATATTAAACGTTTTATCTAACACATGAATTCATGTTCCATGTGGACTTCAAAGTTGCGATAATCGGAGGTGGTGTGCTCGGAGTGTCGATCGCATACTTTCTATCAGCTCACGCTAGAAATCCTGAATCCGTGGCGCTATTAGAGCAAGAAAAGAATATTGCACAACATAGCAGCAGTAGGAATACTGGAAAGGTACACGCGCCGTTTCTCTATGACCCTGTAAAAAAGAAGACTTTTGCCAAAGCTGCTGCTCTTGGCTACGAAATGTGGCAAAAGTATTCTAGTTTCAAGAAAATGCAATTTAAGCATGATGGCGTCCTTGAAGTCGCACTAGATGACAAGGGACTTGATCGGCTATACCAGTATTTGGAGTGGGGAATGGCAAATGGCCTTACAAAACACGAAATACATTTGCTTGACAAAAATGAAGTCACAAGAACGGAACCAAACGTGCGATGTGTCTCTGCAATCTTTTGCTCCAAAGATGCATCGGTTAACTATGGTGCGTTTACAATTGGGCTTTTAGAAGATATTCAATCGTTCGGCAGCAATCTGCTCTTAGGACACAAAGTCGAACGAATATCTTCATACGGCCAAGGACTATATTCTATGACTACGAATCAAGGCAAAGAGATCAGAGCAGAGTATCTTGTCAATGTGTCAGGCGGTAACTCTATGGACATTGCCCAAATGATGGGTGTTGCAAAGGGTTATACCGACATTCATTTCAGAGGAGAGTACTGGCTGGCGCCACCAGAGTATCATAACCTGACAAAGTTGTCAATCTATTCGGTTCCCAAGCATCCCGAATACCCCTTTTTAGATCCACACTGGATTGTGCGAGCAGACAACACATGCGAAGTAGGACCAAATGCTGTGCCTGTGTTTGGTCCTTATGCCTATAACTGGCGTAAAAACTTGGTCGATATGTTGCCAAAAATAATGGAGTCATCTCAGACAGGTGCGAGGAAGATTTTTTTTGACAGACAGTTTCTGTCACTTATAAGCACAGAATTGAAAAGCTCTTTGTCCAAGACAATGATGATAAACAGAGTACGTGAATTTCTTCCATCTCTCCGGCCATCTGCTTTTACACAGCGTGGGACGGCTGGCATAAGATCATCAGTCGTTGACAAGAACGGCAGGTTCATACCAGACACACTCATACTCGAACGTGATTCTTCCCTCCATGTGCTCAACTATAACTCGCCAGGAGCCACAGGTGCACTGCCTATGGCAGCCAACATTGCAAGTAAGATAATAAAAACCGGTGTAGTGCAAACAAGCGAGAAGGCAAGGTCGCTGTGGGATGCTCACACTATTGCCGATAGAATGAAAGTATGATCCATTTTTTAAGGTACTCTCAGTCACGATAGGATTAATTGCTTAAGGAAGTTTTTCTTGATGCTCTAAGAGACAAAGATGCCAAGATATCAAAGATAAAAGATTCAAATTTTCACAAAATTCTGGCAGAAGCATCATCTCGCTGGATTTCCTATGACCCTGTCCCAGAAACATGCGAATCTGTTGGCATTGATAGCAGCTGGAACCGGCGTCCTTTTCAAGGTCTTCAACTTTATGTCGTAGACGCAGTAGCAGTCACTAGCACTAATAGGATCTTATCTATGGAGTGGAAAGAAGACATAGTTGGCTCTGCAAGAAACGAACTGCTGGAATCAAGAGCCATGACAATGGAGGCATCACTTGCTCAAAATTCAACTGAAAAGGCTGACAGTATCTGTATCGATGGTTCGCTCGTCTCACGCTTGATGAAAAGCAGACCTGAAGTAGCCAACGAAATAGTAAAGAAGTGTGGCCCTTGCTTATTTATATCAAAGACCTCTGAGAGCAGATTGCAGTTCGGCCAAATGGGGTCAAAGGCTGGAGATATTTATTATTATGGGCACATTTGCAAGACCGCTGGCTTCAGTGTTCCTGTAGAAACACGGTTCTGTCATGCACCATTGTTTGAAATCTATGCAAGACTGCGAGACCATACTCCTATTATCCGAATTGAAATCATCAACAATGCAAGTGATCAAGAAGTAAAATATACCTTGAATAAACTGCGTTACCACAGTGTAGCTGGATATCCATACTGTTTGAAACTGGCACACAATACCTGCAAGATAACCAACGAAGATATAGACAGACTCGCAAGCATATACGGCTTGCAGAATGAGCAAGGGGCAAGGGATGCACTAAATGAGTGAAGAGCTAGGTATTCTGATAGGTGTCACCAAGCCAGATGAGGTGACATTCGAATCGAGAAGACCTGTCAGCATTGGCGAATATGTTATTCTAAACTATGGTGGCGACAAGGTGCTTGGGCTTGTTGAAAGGTCATCCATTAGTAGCGATGCGCTAGGTAGCAGTATTCGCAACTACGAAGAGGCTTTTGAGAGCAAACAGGTTGCAGCTGAGAATCGTAGAGATAAAAGTTACAAGGGACATGTGCGCATTCTTGGATATGTTGCTGAATTAAAAAAATGCAAGCCAATATTGCCTGCACTCCCTCCAGAGCCTGGCACCGAGGTGCACGAAGCGTCGGTTAAAGACCTTGCTGCAATTTTTGCACCCTCTGGACAGCAATGGATAATGATGGGTAAACTTCTACGCAATACTGCAGTTGATGCTCGAGTGGACATTGACAAAGTTGTTTCGCGCCACCTTGCAGTGCTTGCCATGACTGGCATGGGCAAGAGCAATCTAGTATCGCTGCTGGCTAAAGAAATCGCTAGAATTAGCGGTACGATGGTTATTTTTGACTACCATGATGACTATTCTACGCTTGATATGGGATCTAACAACATCAACCTGCTGGATGGAAGGATAAACCCGCGGCTTTTGTCCGCAGACAAGCTTGCAGAGGTTATTGAGATTCAAGAAAATGCTTCAAACCAGATGCATGTGCTTAGAATTGCATTCACTGAAGACGTCAAACAGCGTAAGGGCGAGGATTTTTGGGATGCCCTTATAAACGCTGCATCCCAAGTTGGTGCCGACAAGTCTTATCGTGAAGCTGCGGCTAAGGTCGTTGACAAGATTGATGACGCCCGGCGCAAGTTTCATACTATCTTGGATCCTGGTATGACAGATCCGTTGGCGCTCCTCAAGAACCACAAGATAAACGTTATCAATCTGGTAGAACTTACTGAGCGACAGGCTAACATTGCTGTATCATTTTACCTTGAAGAGCTGCTGGATGATAGGAAAAAGGCAACTCGGCAAAAAAAGGGCACCGCTAAGTCTCAACCGCGTTTTCCCGCCCCGATACTTGTGGCAATTGAAGAAGCTCATGTATTTATACCGAAAGATGAAGATACCGATACAAAATATTTCGCTTCTAAGGTTGCTCGTGAAGGGCGGAAGTTTGGGCTTGGCCTAGTTATAGTGTCGCAGCGCCCTAGAGGAATTGATGCTAACATTTTGAGTCAGATGGGTTCGCTTGCAGTAATGCGCATGATTCAGCAGGACGACCAGATGCATGTTTCTGCGGCTAGCGAAGCACTTAGTCGGGATCTTATTGATCAGCTGACTTCATTAAATCCCGGTGAGGCGATATTCGCCGGTCAGTGGGTTAACCTGCCGACGTTTGTTAAGGTGGACGAAGTTAAAGAGCGTAAGATAGGTGGCGACCAGAAGGCAGTTGAACAATGGTATCAGCTCGCCGTAGTGAGGGAACAGATCTCCAAAGAATCATCGGAATCATACATTCCATCAGGCTATATACAGGATTAACAGTTGATAATTTTACAGAATACAAATGTTAATGTCACACATCTCTGACCTCCACCTTGGATATTCCCAATTCAGCTTAGAGGAACGGGAGGAAGATGTCTACCGTGTTTTTCATGAGGCAATAGATGCGTCAATAAAGGAAAGAGTAAGACTCATTATCTTAGCCGGTGATCTATTTCATAATCCAAGGCCATGCGGCAAGGCGATAATTACGCTTGGCAACATATTTAAAAAGTTGAAGGAAAAACAGATCCCTGTAGTTTTTGTGCTGGGCGAACATGACATCAGTCGCCTTCGTGATGTGCCCTTTATCCATATTTACAGCAACCTTGGGCTTGCAAAGAAGCTTCGATGTGATGAACCTTTCAGAGTTGAAAATTGTATATTGTTTGGGGCAGACAAGGAGCGGCGCAGTAATATTGATTCACTAATCGAAAATATGCGTCATGCAGAGCATCTTGCAAAACAACACGATGGCAAGAAGGTGCTTGTGCTACATCAGGGGCTGGCTGACTTTAACAAGTTTGCCGGCGAGCTTAATTCTACAGATCTTCCTGCAGGGTTTAACTACTATGCACTGGGTCACTACCATGACCATCTTGAAAAGAGATTTGAATTCCTCGGTGGGCCACTTGCTTACCCAGGCTCAATCGACTTGACTCCAAGCGAAGGGATCAAGGAGGTGGACAAAGGCTTTATCATAACCGACATGTCTGGAGAAGAGCCATCAATACAATGGATAAAGCTTGAGAGCAGACGCCAGCAATTCTCTGCTAGAATAGATTACAAAGACATTGCAAATCAAGTCGAGCTGATAATCAAGAAGGCAACGGCCTATGACAAAAAACCAATTGCAAGAATCGAGGTAGCAGGGAGCAATATTGACTCTAAGGTTATATCTGAACATTTGAAAAAGCTCAACGACTTTTGCCTTCATTATGTTTGGCAGCCGATGGAAGAGCATCTTGCTACTACTTTGTATGATTCCAAGCCTGCAGACATTGATAGTGAGCTCTATCGTCTGTCTACAGAAGCGCTTGGGTCTGATGAGCTTGCCAAGTTTACGATAGGCGAAGTTTTGCCACTGGCCGCTGATAAGGATGCCCAGGCCGTTCTAGAAATACTGTGGCAAGCGTACAAGTTGAACAAATTTGGAGGTCGTAATGATAAATGATAAAGGATATTCAACTGAAGAATTTCATCGCACACAAAGACACCAAGATAGAATTCTGCAAGGGACTAACCATATTTCTAGGACATAACGGCTCCGGCAAGTCTTCAATCATCGATGCAATAACATTTTCGCTCTTTGGCAAGCATACAAGAAAGTCAAACAAGAACCTTGTAAGAAGAGGTGCTAACCATGCTATGGCACAAATTCGCTTTGCTCTAAACTCTAAAGAGTTTGAGGCCACAAGAGCACTCAACGGCTCCGGCCTCCAATCCTTTTCTCAACTTGCACTTGTGTCAGATGGTGGCAAGATAGTGAACAAGCCAATTGTCGGTGGTGAGCGCAGACAGTTTGGCGAATCAATGAGCGTCGAAATAGCACGCGTGCTTGGCCTAAACTATGAAAAACTGCGTGTTGCTGGAGTAGTGCAGCAGGGCGAGCTGGTCCGGATAGTAGAGGCCCAACCAAAAGAGTTTAAAGAATTGCTAAATGGCCTCATTGGCATTGACAGACTTGACTCAGCTTATGAAACAATGCGCCATGCCATAGTAGGCTTTCGAGAAAGACTGCGTGATGAAATAGGCTACACTGACGAGGAAGTTCCAAAGGTGGAAAAACT
Source organism: Nitrososphaera sp. (assembly GCA_036566425.1). Classification (GTDB taxonomy): domain Archaea; phylum Thermoproteota; class Nitrososphaeria; order Nitrososphaerales; family Nitrososphaeraceae; genus Nitrososphaera. The sequence continues at coordinate 8,857 of DATCWI010000063.1, read as the reverse complement.
TCTAGAGCAAAAAGAAAAGGAGCTAAAGGAGGGATCACTGCTTTTGAAAGAGTTTGAAGATAAAACAAGGCTGCTTGAGGAAAAATTAGGTCAGCTTGATAAGGAAATTGAGAGGTTGGAGCCGATAATCCAAAAGAGTCAGGAGCTTCAGAATTGCGAAAAACTGCTCATCCGACATGTCATTGAAAGGCGTAGCCATCTCAGAACAGAAGTAGATCAAATAGAAAGAGTAGTCGTGGAAGCAAAAAACTCGCTCAATGTACTAAAAACCAAAGAAGAAGTACAGATACGACTCAAAATGATAAAAGCTGAATCAGAGGAGATCAATTCAAAACTGGAAGAAAATGAGGGTATGATGGGCAAGCTACATGGCTTTCTAGAGTGTGCCAACAAACTGCATATAGTTGATGGCAAATGTCCCATTTGCAACTCTCTTGTTACAAAGATCGATGAAATGTATGACGTGGATCATATTCAGCTGGAGATAAAGTGCAGATCGGAGGAAAAATACAAACTGCAAGTAGCCAAGGTTGAGCTCAAGAAAGAAGAGCAACAGTTGTCAGAGCAGGACAAAAAGATAGTGACGGCAGAAAAGTTCCTGTTAAATAATTCTATAAGTTCTGAAAATGAGTTAGTCAAAATCGAAGATGATCTCAATAGCAAGAAAAAGTATTTGGCCAATCTTCCTCCGCAAATATCTTACGTAGGAGATGATCCTTTCAAGCTGGTAATAGATGGCATGTCAAAGACACTTGCTGAAGAAATTGCTACGTTGAGAGGGCAGATAAGCGGATTTAGCCTCCAGCAGTATACAGATGCAAAACTAGAAAGAACGAGACTAATACAAGAACTCCAGACTGCAAGTGTCAAAACAGGTGAGTATAGACATGCAATATCTGATGCACAGGCAGCAATGGATTCTGCGAAGCGTGCAATAGACCAGTTAAGACAGGCATCTGAATTCTCTAAAATGCTGGAAAGAATACGATCGATGATATTCAACAGGGATGGAGTGGTAGGCATCAGCCTTCGCTCGTGGGCGCTTGGAGTTATATCGCAGAAAGCTTCAGAATATGCTTCCCTCTTTAACATTGGCATTTCGAGAATCGAACTTACAGAAGAGGCACGAGAAGTAGCGATAACATGTTACGGCAGGCAGGGTGAAATTGATATGGACTCACTCTCCGGAGGTGAAAAGGTAGCCGTAGCCCTTGCACTTCGTCTTAGTATTGCCTATATGATGGGTTCAAACAAGCTTGATTTCATCATCCTAGATGAGCCAACCGCACACCTTGACGAAGAGAGGAGGAGGGGGCTTGTTAGAATACTTTCGGATGCATTCCGAGAAGGCGTGGGACCCCTGGCCCAATTGATAATAATAACTCACGACTCAGAAATTTTTGAAAATTCAGAAGTCGATCAAATATTTAGGTTTGTCATGACCGCTGATGGTTCGTGCATCTCAAGAGACTAAGAAACTCCTCTCTTGTAATTCAGGGATAACACTCTACTATCTCTGTCCTGTAACTTTAAGTAGTGAGCTTGCATGCATAGTATCATTTATCGTGCTAGGATGGTGTCTTGAAAAAGCAACAAGTTGGAGTAATATTCTTGAAGGGTCATAGTTGATATATAGACGCAAAATGTTTCTCACAAGACACCTGCATTCTATAGAATATTTCTTCACAGACAATATAAGTTCGTACCTTGTTCTCTACTACTGCTTTAATGGCATCATACCATTTCGCTAATAGTGAAGTGCACAGCATCAAAGTAAGGTGGATATAGGCTATTGCCTTCTGCTCATTTTATACTTGTAGTTGATGATGAACTCGATATAGTATTGATCTTTAAGCAGGCATTGAGCAGGCAGGGCTATACTGTCTTTGGCTTTACTGATCCTTTACTCGCTCTTGAACATTTTAAAGCGAACTCCGCAGATTATAGTCTAGTAATAACAGATGTCAGGATGCCCAGGATGAGCGGCTTTGAGCTTGCTGCAAATATTAAAGTTATCAAACCCGATGCAAAAGTAGTATTTATGTCTGCATTTGAAGTAAGTGACCTTGAATTCTCTATGCCGGGAATCAAGATACATGACTTCCTCCGAAAGCCGGTTAATGTTAAAACACTTGTGCGCAGAGTCAAGCTGGCTCTGGCAAACTAAAAACTATCTCTTATCTTTGCCACTGACTGCAAAAAAGTATGACGACCAATTACAAACAAGATAGGCAACTCCAGTTGGTTTCGACTGTATACCACTGTGCTCATGGCGTAAAGGTGCTCTATAGGCTAGCCTCCATGAGACAATAGGATTTGTTAATGAGGATAAAGCGGATTTGCAATGATCAAAAAGAAAATATTGTGTGAGATTTATGTTATGGTATGTCTCAAAACGAGATCGTATATTTAAAATACCAGAACCTAGAAGACATGCTCAAGGTAATAATCTACTCCGCCCAGTCAATGCTTGGAGTCATTCCAATGCTCTATTATATTCACTACGACAATAATCATGTCCTTTTTATTCAGACAGGTGCGGTTGGAGGAGTGACAGTTCACTATGTTGTTGAGAATGAAAAGCCGTCCAAAAAGTTCATTCAGTTGAAAAGGCTTTCTGGAGAATTTACATTCATAGATAGCATAGGCACTGATGCGCAGTCACTGTACGTTCCGATTTTGGGGCTGGAAAAATCTACACTTATGTTCCCAACCCTCTAGGGAGAAAAAGTTTTAGGGCAAGACAATGTATACGTATTTTCATCAAACCTAGAAAATCACCTCGGAAGGTAAGACCTGCAAATGAAGTTTCAGAGGATGACATTAATGCTTTTTTGCAGGCGGTCAGGAATTTTGATGGCTATCCGAAGTTAAGAACACTTCGCAAGCTGCTTCCATCCTTGACCCCTCTGCAGATAAACGTTATAGCACATTACCTAGAAAGGTCTGGGGAAATAGTTATTGACGCTGATGGATACATCACATGGATGCGCAATAAAGATCAGGAACATCTGACACTGGGCGAGGTAGCCGATATGAGCGGTGACCTCAAGGAACTGCTCAGGAAGCATCCTACATAGAGAGGATTTAACTTGACGCCTCAAAAAGAGATGTCATTAGTATAACAGTCAACAACGATATGGATCTCCCAAGTAACAGAACCTCTTCAGAAATTGTTCGAAAATTCTGCCTATACTCTGATTCTACATCACGAGTCGGCGATAAGATGCACATATTTTTCGCCTAGGGACAAGATGAATGACAATTGCCACTTTGACATCGCTATATCTCTCTATGCTTCCATACTGCCTCTTATTGGAAATTTTATTACTGAACAAATAGAAACCAACCAAATAGTAAGAAGAAGGCAGATAATAGAGTTTTATGAAAATCTATGATCCTCTATTCTTGGCGCTTAATATTGGTCTGAGAAATCTTTAGTGTACAATTAAAGATCATCCTGTGGCATGTTGGTGCAGAATACAGAATACTTGACAATAATAATTATTATAGATTGATAGTTTTTATGTTTGTCTGAATAGACCGTCATATGTATTGTTGAAGCCGATTACTTCAGATCAGATGTATGCTATTGAACAAAACGGAGATTCAGTCTTTGGAATGCGACGTTTTCTCATGATGGAGAATGCTGGCCATGGAGTAGCAGATTTTATTGTCCGAAAGTTCAAGAACTTAAAGAATAAAAAAATAGTTACTGTGTGCGGCACTGGCAACAATGGCGGCGATGGATTTGTCGCATCGCGTCACCTTGCTGGATATGGAGCCAAAATAACGGTCATTTTACTTGGAAGCCCTTCTGACTTAAGAAGCGAAGAAGCAAGACTTAACTGGAGCATAATTGAAAAGATGGATTCAATTGAATTGATATTTGGAAAGGAGTTAACCCGCGAGATAAAGAACCGTATTGTTGGTACTAACATTATCTTGGATGGCATATTTGGCACTGGAATTAAAGATGAGATCAGGCAGCCCTATGCATCTGCAATAGACGCAATAAACAAATCTAAGGCTTATGTCTTAGCCATAGATGTTCCTTCAGGATTTGACCCGAACACTGGACAGATCCATAAAAAGTGTATTATCGCAGATGCGACTATTACCTTTCATCGATTAAAGGTTGGACTTGCGGAAAAGAAGAAGAATAAAAAGAAATATTTAGGTTCTGTATATGTGGAATGGATAGGGATACCACCGGAAGCGGAAAAGGGCATAGTATGAAACCTGCACTATTGCAGATCGAAGTAGGCCAGATGGCCAATTTTACTTACATAGTAGCTGATGAGGAAAACGGCGAAGCTGCAGTCATTGATCCTTCCTGGAATTTGGATAAAATATTTCAGACACTAAAAAAGAAAAATTGGCGAGCTAAATATATCATCAATACTCATACTCATTTCGATCACGTGATTGGAAACGAGAAGGTGGCAGAGATAACCGGTGCCAAGATAGTACAGCACAAAAACTCGCAGCTTGATAAAGACATTGCAGTATCTGACGGGGACATGATCGAAATAGGGCGAATCAAACTAAGGGTTTTGCACACGCCTGGTCACTCCAAAGACAGTGTCTGCTTCCTATATGATGATCAATTCATTCTAACTGGAGATACACTCTTCGTGGGCAATTGTGGTAGAGTGGATCTTCCTGGGAGTGACGCAATAGAGATGTACTATAGCCTATTTGATAGACTGGCAAAATTGGATGAAAAGCTTATCGTTTATCCTGGTCACAACTATGGTCCGACTTCTATATCTACAATAGGACACGAAAAGAAAACCAACTATGTGCTTAAACCTAGGTCAAAGCAAGAATTCTTGGAGCTTATGATTGCTGGTGAATAAATGCACGATATAACAGCGTCTGACACACCTACTGCTGTCAAAAGTTTTGCGACGAAAAATCCTGTTTTTGTATGTGTGATCTCGTACACTGCCACAAGCGAAATTTCTGGGCTCACAGCAGCAGGTGCAAACGCCGAACTAGTGAAATACACATCTCCTGCAGACGCGGAATTTCTATATCGTGGACGTTGCAGCTGCATTGATGTTATACCCGCTACCCCTGATGGCAAGCCTACACCCGCGGTCATAACACGTACTGCACTACAGTTGGCAACGATCCCTCTTCTGGTTGTTGATGCAGGAGCAAAGGTTAAGCCTTCAATACCCTATGTGTCGTTTGGAGTTGAACCAGGCAGGAACATCTTGAATGAAAATGCAATGGATATCTCAAGCGTCAAGCGAGCGTTTGAGCACGGCGAGCTGCTTGGAAAACAACTGGCCATCATGTCAGATCTAACGGTGTTAGGCGAGAGCATTCCTGGAGGCACTACAACTGCACTTGCCGTGCTGAGAGCACTTGGCATTGATGCAAGGTTCAAGGTAAGCAGCAGTATGCCAGAAAATCCTCACAATCTAAAAAACAAGGTAGTAGATTCTGCAATAAAGAGAGTCATTGCTGATGGAATCCAAGTGATTAGCTCACCCTTTGAAGCTATATCTGCTTTTGGAGATCCTATGATGCCTTCTGTAGCTGGTATTGCAAGTGGTGTACTGTCTGCAAATGGCAAGATTATGCTTGCAGGAGGTACTCAGATGGCTGTGATAGTTGCAATATTAAATCGTCTAGGCAGGTTGCTTAACGGACTTTATATTGGCACTACAACATATGTCACGAAAGATCCGTCATCAGATTTGTCTAGCCTTGTAAGAATGGCTTCGGAGCGAGTTCCAATTTTATCTTGCGATCTTCATCTAGGCGAATCGAGCAAGCCCGGATTGCAGGCGTTTGCAAAGGGGTTCGTAAAGGAAGGAGTTGGTGCAGGCGGTGCTTCAATTGTAGCTATTACAAAGTCAAGAGGTAAAATAACAGGTAAAAAATTAATGAAAGCAATTGAAAAAGAATATGAAATCTCTATAGAGGCAGCTCGAAGATAGCTGTCTTTCTGCATTTCTATGGGATTACGCAACTACTTCGAATTTGGGTTATTATACTTTGCAGTATATTTATTGATACAATGCCTGAAGTTTAACTGCAAGTTTTGCTTTAGGCCTTAGCAAGTAAATAAGTGCACCACCTTGTTCAATTTGTATCCTGTCTAATTTATTTAACAACAACTATTGATAAAACTCAGCTTATCTTCCACGGTCGTAATGACGATTCATAATTAATCTGCAATTTGCGTGAAATAAAGGGACTTGATGGATCGATGAAGCGCCAATCTTTGTCTATTGCATGAGTGATTCCAATCCTTGGCGCAGTTACAATATGCTTTGGCCTCTTACCAAACTCAATATATATCTCTGATTCAGAATTGGTCATATCAATCCCATTGAGTGCTGATGTGATATTGAGAGCTTGTGTGAGCTTGCCAGGACCCGAGGTGAGTGAAAGTATATTTTCGACTGGCCGGAACTGCCTCATTAATTCAACACCTTCTACTGGCTCAATCCCTCGAATCAGGACTGCTCCTGCCTCTATACTGCTTCTTCTTGCAGTAACATTTAAGCAAAAGTGGTTGCCATAGGTGAAATACACGTAAGCCCTTCCAACGTTACCAAACATGACTTTATTTCTTCCAGTGAGGCCAATATGTGCATGACTCGCTAGGTCATCACTGTAGCCGTATGCCTCTGTCTCCACTATTATACCTGCCAATCGAAACTTCTGCTTTTTGTTATTTGTTATCGTGCGAACAAGCTTCTTACCAAGAAGATCTTTTGCTACCACTTCGGTAGGCCGTCCGTAAAACGAGATGTTCTGACAACTCATAAATAATCCTCCAGTGACTCCTTACTCTCTTCTTTCTTATTGATTTCTACAGCCAGCCTTTTCAAATCAGCTTCTAGTGTAGAACGCAGGCTTTTATTGTAAATAACTGCCGCTGGGTGGAAGGTCGAAAAGTACTTTTGGCCTGACCTCTCAATTATCTTTCCTCTACTTGCAGTTATTGAGCTGCCGCCTAAAATCGAAGAGTATGCAGTTCTGCCAAGTATACAGATCACTTTGGGCTTGATCAGTGCGATCTGCCTGTCAAGGTATGGTCTACAGGCAATCAACTCGTCTTCTTCTGGCACTCTGTTATTTGGAGGCCTGCACTTGACTATGTTTGTAATGAACACCTGAGACCTTTCGATACCTGCCTTTTTAAGCAGGTTGTCCAGAATTCGACCAGCAGCTCCTACAAATGGTTTGCCTTTTTCGTCTTCGCTACGACCAGGTGCCTCTCCTATGAACATTATCTTAGCAGATATCTGCCCTTCTCCTGGCACAGCATTCTTCCTTGTGCGTGCTAGCTTGCATAGAGGACAACCTCTTACATCAGTAGCAATCTTCTCAAGTGAGTCCTCATGCTTTTGTGCAGTCATTAGATGTCCTCCTCATCTTCTCCAACCAAATATGTCTTAAAAAGTATGCACTTTCTTCCCGCTTTTTATTACACCTATTACTATAAGTATAATTCCGATGATGACCCCATATATAGAATAGACATATGAGTTGGTGATGATAGCGCAATTCCTCTCCATTTCTTCCAAGTGCTCTGCAGTTAAAATGGATGTATCAACTTGCGCAAGGTCTGACAAGCACTTGACGCCCTGAAAGTTAAGGTAAATAGCGGCGCCTCCACTTGCAGCGAGTGTTATTGCCCCAACGTATATGTATTTTGTAATCGTCGGCAAATCTATCTCTTGAGAGATGTTTCTGTCTCTTAAATTAGCTGTTTTTCTGTAGTGTCAGGGTAATAGATTATTGAGGAGAAGGAGGAAAGGGATAGTAGTAGTGGTGATTGGTTCTTATTTCCTATGTGGCTCCATAATATAATAATTAACCCCCACTCTCCCTCCACGGTGCTAGACTGCTTTTTTAACTATCATGAAAAAATGATAATTTTCTCTTCTATGAAGTGATTGTATAGATTCTTACGAAGAATTAGGGTAATCTCTTATATTGATATCCCAAATCGGAAATGTTAGTACAAGAAATGAGTGAGCCTCATAATTACTCACGAATGTCAAAAGTGAAGATAACGCTTGCAGCCCAAGGTACTATCCTGGGTGCATTGCTAATGTCAATTGTATGGCTTGTACCTTATGCCGCTTCTAGTCCTATTACTACTACTAATACCATTATTCCAGCAGCATTTGCAACAATAACAAATGATTGTCTTGGTGAGCCTGCCACTATAGTTGGTACAGAGGGCAATGACACCCTAGTTGGAACTCCTGGGCGAGATGTTATTGTAGCTCTTGGAGGCAACGATACAGTACAAGCACTAGGTGGAGACGACCTTGTCTGTGGCGGCGACGGTAATGACTTCCTCGATGGCGGTACAGGCACCGACGAGGGTGACGGTGGACCAGGCTCTAATCAATGCTTTAATCTAGAGACTGCAATCAACTGTTAGGCTTAAGAAAGACTTAGGAAAGTACAAGTCACAAAAGAGTCTCGACACCAACAACAACAACAAAAGCTGCAATATCACTTATCCGTGAATTGCTATGTCAATGAATAATGATTAAAAGAGAAGAATCCATATCATTACGAAACTTTCAAGCTTCATGATAAGTATACTTAACAGATACCTGATAACACCATATACCATACGACTACTACCACCACCACTACGGGAACAGCAGGAGCATCATCATTAAAAAGAAAATTCGAACATGATGTATTAATCAATATTCTCAACGCAGTCAATGAAGGCATGGGCAGAGGCACAGTATAACAATAATTTGATTGACGATCCGGGAGCATCGCTAGCCAAGATTGTATCCTCAACACGTCTTTCATATCCACAAACAAGACAGTATTTGCAGCTTTTAGCTGATCAAGG
>DATCWI010000032.1:0-42740 GCA_036566425.1 Nitrososphaera sp. | reverse complement strand
GGAACCGTCACCAGAAAATACTACATCCTGAATCCAGTGAAATGTTAAGCAGCTGTTGTTGCTGAGGTCGTGGGTTCAAATCCTACCACCCTGTCCACTTCTTTTAATCTAGTAAAATTCGGCATTGGAATGAGTTCATTTTTGATGAGTGTAGGACAAAGAGCTTAGCAATGCCAATGCCGTATCCTACCATTTGTCGACAAAAGAAGTGTCGACAAAAATTGAAAGATTTACAACTTTTTGTTGACAAACATTCTCCCTGTCGACAACCCAAAAGGATGTCTTTGTTGGTCGCTATGCCAAGAGCTGTATTGAATATGTCAGGAACTTTTTTCCTCGCCTTGGTGTATTTTGTCTGCAAAGCACGGCTTCTTGCTGCCCTAGCTAGCTTTTTTTCTTAAAGCTTTGCTTGTTGGTACAGAGCTACGGAGGGAGCAAAGAATCGGTGGAACTTAGTATTGATAGTTCTCTATCCATAGATGTGGTTTTAGATGGGTAAAAAATGCAAACCCGAAAAAGGTTATTCTGCCATACCCAAAGTTCGCCTTAGGTCAAATGTAGATTCTTCCAAGTCTATCCGTTGTTCGTTATTTGCTTTATGCTTCCATTTCTCACTCATATTTTGGGTATGTGGAATCTTTTGTTCAAATTCACTATACCAATCTAGTTCGCAGAAATCTACAATTTTTCTAAGCTCCTTATGTGGCTCTGTGACAAGGTTTTCATAACTCACCTCATAGTACCTGCCTTGTGCAGCTACTCTTGCTTCTCTGCCCTTTCTGACAAATTCTGCCCAAGCCAGACCATAATTATAAAGTTCAGAACGTTCGTTTTGATACTTGTCTCCAAGAATATCTTTAAAGCCAACATAGAACAGAGCAAAGCGGTCGCCGGCTATTTCTATTTTATTTAATATGGAAAATGCTACGGCTCTACCATCCCGTATTATGTGTATGAATTTAGCATCAGGAAATATTAAATTGAGCAACCTAACCCTAAAACAGTTTACTAGGGTCTTGTCCACAAACCGTGGACGACCCCAAAGGTTCTGCACTTGCAGTACTTTTTTTCTAAAATAGGCAGCCATTTCTTCAGAATAGTCATTCTCTGCCATGTAGTTATAATCTCTAAAATACTTTACCCAGAGGGCGTCTCCTAGTGGAAGATTAGAGGCTGAGTCACGATGAATAAGATTTTGTAATATTAACAAAGCTTTTCTTCGATCACCTACTATTCTGCCATGTCGGAGTATCCCTGCACGGAGCATATTGTGAGTGATATAGGCTAGATCTCGATGAGAACAGAGGGTTTGAAAAAGTAAAGTCGTGCCAGATCCAGGTGCTCCAATGATTAAGATAGGTTTTATAGAACTAGGGGTGCCTATATGAGATACCATTAAGATCTTCCTCAAAGTTGTTATTCATTTAAAGGTTATCGTGGGGGAATAATTCAGTTTGGTCATTATGAAAAAATTCGGATGTTTCACATTGTAGGAAAATATTACCAGAGCCTCAATAATGATAATTCGTTCGTTATACTAGAATGCTTGCACTTTTTAAAACATATAATCTACACATCTTCAAAGCATTAAGAACTGGCAAAGCAGTGATTAGATCCTTAGAATTGATGATGTTATAACAGTATTATAATAGTAGTTATTTTAACTGCAAATTGTAGAGATGTTATAGACTTAGTTAGATCTCATGTACGCAATTCCTACTGTACCTTCACAAGGAGTTAATTAAGGAATGATGGCTACGCTTAAGCCTGCCACTCAGGTACATAACTATGACGACTCTATCGATAACGGCATGTAATGTAGAGAGAAAAAATGAAATGATGCAAAATCTCTTATTATCAGATGTATTATTCTTTAATTCATTATAGACTTATATACAATTAATATCACTTGAAAAAAGAAGAATTGCGTTTAAAACACTTCCTAGCTTGGTTGGTATCTGATTCATTAGAAGGCCCAATTCCAGTTCTCGATGGAGTTACTATGGCAATCTTAAAGTTCTCTTATGCAGCTTTGAGAGTCTTTTTTAAATTACTGCTAGGCAGGCAGAGAAGAAATAAAATACGTTTTCTGAGAACGTTTTGGCTAAAAAATACCAGTCCATCATATTTTTTAGTAGTTCGTCTACATCGCTTACTTTATAGGAATAACAACGATGATGATCATCATCATCTGCTAAAGATACATGTGCCAAGACATCACTATCAATATTATTGCAGAATTGGAAAAGGCGATTTTATGCCTGGGCATGAAACCTACATCTTGACAAAATTCACGCCAAAAGAAGGAGACGTAGTTATTGACATTGGGGCGCATATAGGCCTATATACTATAATAAGCTCAAAACAGGCGGGTAACACGGGAAAAGTAGTGGCTATTGAAGCTGATCCGGATAATTTTGAGCTCCTAAAAAGAAATATCGCTCTTAACAACCTGACAAATGTCTTGCCATTAAACTACGCAGTCTTTTCTACAAAAACGAAAATAAAATTGTATGAACAATCTGCCTCAGCTAAATATAATAGTGTAATGTTGACTCGGGCTAACACCAAGAACGAGAATTACGCAGAGGTAAATGCAGATACATTGGACAATATTCTTAAGCAAAACGGAGTAAATCAAGTCGATTGGATAAAAATAGATGTAGAAGGTGCAGAGTTTGAGGTATTGAAAGGATCAATTGAAACGTTATCAAGTAAAAATATGTCTCTCCTTGTTGAAATACACAATATTAATGATCCAAGCCATTATAATAATGTCATTGAGTTGCTCAAACATCATAACTATGAAATGACATTTGAGCAGCTTTATGAGGGAAGTGGTGAAGGTCACGTTATATTTCGTAAGAAGAATAACATTAGCAAATTAAATAATAATAATAATAATCTTTGACAACTTTTTCATAACTCAGATGCTCTTGAATCCTTTTTATTCCCAGGTTTGATGCTACTACTACTATCGCACTATATCATTATCTCTTCTCCAAGACCCCATCCGAGATAACTTCCAATAGAACACAATATTTTTGCAGGCACAAGAGATCTCTTTTATAGTATGTTAATCCGAAAAAATTAACAAATTTTACAAATACTAAACCATAGAACCATATCTGTGATATGTTAAATAATTCGCCAATTCGGCCAACCATTCCCGTAGCTGATTTGAATCGCGCAAGAAGGTTCTATGAAATAACATTGGGGCTCAGACCTGTCCAGAATAATAATAATGAGACTACGCCGGGGATAGCTGTTTTTGAATGTGGGAACAGCACTCTTATAGAACTCTACGAACGCGGCCCGTCAAAAGCAGACCATACTGTGGCTACATTTGAAGTGTCTAACATCGAAGAGGAGGTCAACGTGTTGAGAGGAAAAGGAGTTAATTTTGAGGAGTATGATATGCCTGAAATCAAAACTCAAAATGGCATAGCAACACAGGGCTCAATGAAGGCTGCGTGGTTCAAAGATAGCGAAGGAAACATTCTTTGTATTCACCAAAGAATAAAATAGACTTTTTTCATGAAGTTGGAAAAGGAAAACCTAGCTCTTAAAAATTCCTTCGCGTAGGTTTTTTCACTGTTTTTGCAGGAATCCAGAACTATTCCATAATTGGGGTGTTCCAACAATCTTCTTTTGTTTGAATAGGTGCTAAATAAATAAATAAATAAATAAATGAATGAATCAACCCCTGCCTTTGAAATTGAAGGCGGAAATTTTTAGAATCCCATTTGGTGTTTGTAGTAGTTTGCCAGCTTGTTGTGCCTGATCCGCTCAGCTGAAGTCGTTGCCGTTTCCATTTTACGCAGATGAGTTCTGTATTGATAAAGATCACACATGCAAACCCCTGTTACAGGCTTATACTTGTGTATGGAAATTTGGTGTTTCTTATGATCCACATATAGGATTGGTAACTTTGTCAGAACAATGCTTGCTAAAATGCCTCCAATGGCTGCATAGACCGTGAAAGCAGATGGTAGTAGCAGCATGGAAAGGACTATGGATGTGACAACCCCTGCAGAGCTACTAATTGCTGCTATCCTAGACCACCTGTCGTAGGGTGCAACTTCCCGTTCAAATTGATCAATCAGCATTTCAAGCCTCTCGTCTAGCTTCACTTCTTTTGAGGATGTTAATTGCTGCATCGCCATATAGAGATAACAGGCTTCTTAATTAAGTTTTATTGTTTTTAGAAATAAGATAATATTTGAGCTGTTATATTCAAAAAAACATGGTGTTTCTATCTATTTTTTATAAATCCAGTACAGTGGAAAGGTACCTAACTATCAGCAATGACAAAATGTAAATAAAAAACTATGACATTAGTTCTAATTATTGCAATTTTTTTTATAAATATTCTTGGATAGAATGACACAATTTTTTGAATTTATGATTATATTGGTTGCGGGTTTTTATATGTCATAATTAATATGGCATCCTCTCGACATTGAAATATTGATGAGTACATACCCGCTCAGATTTGAAAGCCAGAGGATCGACAAACTTCCATCTGATATTGTCTTTAAAGGTACGTGGGTCAGTACTGCGTTAGCATTGATACTTACTATTCCGTCACTCGGACTATTCAGTGGTCTCTATTATCTGGAAATGAACATTGGTATCAGTGCAGGAATTGGATTTGGTCTTCACTATACTCTCCTAGCGTTCTCAACAAGGATCTCAAAGGCAATATCCTCACTCTTTGAAGACTAGCAGGTAAGGAATTATTCTCAACTCTTTTTGAATTTTTCAAAAGTAATCATTTTATAAGTACTAAATGAACTGAATATTGCTTTGAACTCAAATAAGGTCAGCATGCCAAACAAAATCTTTGGCACTGTTCTTGCCCATAGCGTTCGGGGTAGGATGCTTTCAAGAACCGAGCTTCAGACACTGGCAGAATCCAGAGACATTGAAGAGCTAGTGACCAGAATGAAGAATACAGTTTATCTCGACGCTCTTGCTAAACTTACGAAGCCCTATACAGCAGAGACGGTTGAAGGCGCACTGCTCGAACACCTTGTCAATCAGCATGCCAAGATAGTCAGTATTGCAAACGGCTCTGCAATTCTTAATGCTTACTTCGTGAAATATATCATCCTAAATCTGAAAATAATCCTCAAAGGTAAGGCAATGAACAAGACCTATGAAGAATTACTGCCAAAAGTCAACATGAGAGCTGAAGAGCTTGTTGGACGCAGAGATCTGGCAGTCAAAGCACTAGTAGCGAAGGATTTTGATGAAGCTGTCAACTCACTTGCTGGAAGCGAATTTGGAGAAGATGCGCGAAAGGCTGCTCAGGCATATAAGGAGAAGGGCGACATCAGGGTATTTGATACTTATCTTGATCACGCTTTCTACAAATCGCTTGACAAAGCCGTTGCGTTTGAATCCAAACTACAGGATGAGCAAAAACTGATTGGAGTAGACATCGATTCATACAACATCCTTTCAGTTCTAAGGGGCAAATACTGGGGCCTAAGCCCAAACGAGATTAATGACTTGATAGTTACCACTACAAGCAAGGTGCCTAAAGATGTTCTCCAAAGGATGATAAATACTGAAAAAATTCAGGAAGCGATAGGTGAACTTGCAAGTACTATCTATAAAGAGTTGATCCCACGTACTGCTGCAAATGACATTGACGCTATAATGCAGCTTGAAACAGCTTTTCAGAAAGAATCTATTAGGCGTACGATGAACTCATACCGAACTGTGTTCACTGTCGCTAACATGCTTGCATCAATTAAACTGATGTCTTATGAGATCAAAAATCTTGCAGCTATTGCAGCAGGCGTGGAGCAAAAGATATCTACAGATAAAATAATGGCGTCTTTGATACGCGCAGAATAATAATGGCGTATATGTATATATCATTAATTTATCAATAATTTACTCTCATTTCACGAACCTTCTAAAAGATAAGAGGACTTCAAAATAGAGGGCGAGGGAAGAAATGGTAGTAATCGCACAGTGTCAAAGTTTACCATAAAGTCAATGCTGTGTTTCTTTATCTCTTGTAACGTCTATACACGTAAGATAGAATATTATCGTAAAAAGCTGGAATCGAACAAAAAGGATATACAAAGTTTAACACTCTAATAAATGAGAGAAGGTATTCTTGAACTTGCCACCACGACAATGATGCATTCCATCTCCTTGGCTATGAGTATGTTCCGTCGGCAACCTTGCCATAGATATAAAGCACCACTGGAAAAGCAGTGTATAGCGCTAAAAAACTTGTTCTCTTAATACATGTATGAATAATAATAGCTCATTTCGTTTGAAAGACGATCTTGCTCTTAAGCTCTGATTTATAGCTACCGCTGCATCATGACGCCCAATATTTTTGCTAACCAGCCAGAAGTAATAATTCCTCCCTCCCTTTTCTTTTTCTTAGCCTTCCTTCCATTCCAGTGCAGTTTAGGTAAGATATTTCCTGAACCTTCACAGGCGCCCTGTTTGCTACCTCAAGCAGAACAAACGGTAGAGAGGGCCCACTACTGCCGTGAACCCTCTTGTGCTGCTTGACCTTGACCTGGTGTAAGTCCTGCTTCACTAAGGCAAATTGCGTAGACTTGTACAAATGAGGACGAGGTGTCTCCATTATATGCTTGGACAGCATATGCGTTGACACTTAGCGATGGTCCCTCGAATAATATTTGAACTCCTGGGTTAGAAGCTTGATAGCCACCACCTATCACGACTTGACCCTCGCCGCAAGTTGCACTTGATATTCCAGCTGTCTGAGGCTCAATAAATAACCTAGGAGACCATTGCTGTGTGATAGAGATGCCACCCTCAGTTGTCTGTGTTATGGTCTGATTATTTGTAAGTTCTTGTAAAGAAATTGTTGTTGTTCCATTAGAAGAAGGAGTGGGAGTTGTGTCTGTTGTCATTTGCTGCTCTGCTTGTTGTTGCTGTGCCATGGAAGGAGGAACCAAAGACAAAACAACCAAACCAAATAATGATGCAGTTAACGCTGCTACAATTGTAGCTGCACTAACAGGCATTAATTTTTTCATAATTCGTACGGTAAGGTATTGTTTTTTAAAGTTTCGGCACAAAATTCCTAAATATAAACGAAGGTCGAAAGACTAGAATAATAAATACTGGCTGGGCTAATAGGTAGTACAGAGCAGTAATCCAAACGCTGGAAGCGCAATGATTGCTCTGGAAAGATCGATGACCGATGGTATTATAACGCCTACTACAATATACTCATATCATATTTTCTATACATGGCTCTCCTAAGAATCCAATCTTTAGAAGAAGATCCAATGATACTTATTCATAGACATAGTGATAAATTACTAGAGAGTTCCATATCTGGTCTAATAATAAGAAAGGAATAACCCATATGAGAGCAGCGCAAGAGACATACACACATCCTACCGACTCTTGATGTGAATCCTGGCCTCAGCCTCTGGGTCTATATGTTTTTACCAGCAAGATCAATTACTACTGTCTGTCTCAATTTCTACTCCCATATTCCCCTCTTGCTCTATGCGTAAGTGCTCTGGCGCTCAGATTATGTTGTTGTTGGTGGTGGTGCTGTTGTTGTTGTTGTTGTTGTTGTTGTTGTTGTTTTCATTGCCTTCTTTTTATTATTCTTATTAACATCATCATGGTTCCATACTAAGTTGGTATATAGCATCTGAGGTACCAGTCTCTTGAATTGAACACCGTCTGATTTGTACCACTTTGGGAACCATTCATAGAGGTGTAATCTGATGGTCTGGATATACACTATTAGACCCTCTATCATCATGATGCCAATGTTGCCGCCAATCAATATTGCGAGCGAACCACTTTGTTCGTATGCATCAATGACGGTAACCAAGAGCGCTGTGTGTACTAGAAGCATTATACCAAGCCTCGAATAGCTAATAGTGTTAGCAAGCATCTCTATTGTTCGGACCATTACTGTCTCAACAACTAAGCCTACAATTCCTCCACCCTCTGGTTCTCGTCCATGTGCAATTGCTTGCTTTTGCTCCTTCATCCCGCCGATTATGGTTATAGCAATACAAGCAATAATTACAGGAGGCATTGCCTTTGCTACCAAGTTGACTGTAACCCAATCACCAAAGAGGACGGTTAGCCAAGGCACTGGCTCATTGTGATCCCAAGATAAGAACATACCAATAATGTCATACTGGGCACCAATTGCAGCGAGTATTAGTGATACAACAGCTAAATACATTATTATTGCAGGAATGTCGTGAGTGTAGACTATCAGCTTGTTCCCCTCCTTTAGGTCTATTTTAAGCCTGAGGAAGAATGCCATGAGCAAGTGAACGACGCCAATGGCTACTGATACCTCCAGTATCTTGAGTACCTGTTCAAATGTCAGCTCAGACACACTCAGCAAGCCAATAATGTTGCCCAATACAGGTATCTCTTTCAGTGGGGCTAGAACCGCTATCTCTTCGAAATGGAATCCAAACGCCTCTCCTGTGGCCAAGCCGCCAATAGCTGCTGCAAGGCCACTTGCTGCAATGAGAGTCCCCCACACCCTTAGTCTACCGTTTCCTCTATATCGAAAGAGCATGCCAAGGCCAAACAGCAAAAGACCATGACCGAGATCCGCAAACATTAACCCATAGAATGTAGGCCACACAAAAGCTATGATCGGAGTTGGGTCAATCTCCCCATATCTTGGAAGTCCCTGGGTTTCTGTGATAACTCGGAAATTCTGAATATATTTCTTGTTGGTGATGAGTGTCGGTATCGGCTCTTGTTTGTCTCCCTCGCCATGGTGACTATTATTATTATTATTGTCTACCATATGGTTAACATCTTCAATTATGGAAACATAGTTAGACGTAAGCTTTTTGAATTTAGGCTCCATCTCATGCGGAATATAACCTTCAATAACAGCAAAGTTCTTGGTACCTCCAGGCTTCCTTGTTATTTCCAAGGCATCCTTTGCAACTCTTGTAGCTTCCTGCAATGACAGCAGTTTTGTTAGCATAGACTGTTTGATCTTTTTAAGCTCCTTATCCATCTGCTCATTTCTAGTTTCTAGATCCTTCACCTTAGCCTTTGCAAGAGAATATGCTTCACTTGGGTTCTGAGGCATATTTGTCGGAATCTGAATGGGGTTAACGCCAAAGCTCCTAAGGACCTTGAGCACACGCTCAGAATCTTCTGAAGAGCCAATAACTGTAAGAGACGTCTTATTCTCGTTTAGCTTAGTAGAATAAATGGCCAAGTCTTCAAGGCTCTTCCGGATCTCGGGCTCATCTTTTGAATCAATAACAAACAAGCCTGCAAAAAAGTCACGCAACTTGCGAAATGCATCGAGGTTAAGATTCAATGTCGAAGCCATTCCAACTACAGCCTCAATATTCCTGTATTCTTCAAGCTGCCTCTCTATTTTGCTGCGCTCTTCAAGCAATTTCTTTGGGCCTTCAAGTATTTGTTTGCTTTGATCCTCCAGATCGGCGATAAAGTCCTGTATATCATCTGCTGAATAATCGTATTTGCCTTTTGGGGCTCCCTTGAACATTGTTGCTATCACACCCGTCTCCTGCGGTATGCCGAGGCTTTTGACTACTTCGTCAATATCTTGGTACAACCTCTGAGCTTTGGTCAGAAGGTCATCATAATATGGATTAACATGTTCAGATGGATTTTGGAGTGGGTGGAACCATTCAAGGTCAGCCAGCCTACTTATGGCGTCCTGTGTCTCAATCCGTGGTAGGATAATCGTAGCCTTCATCAGCTTGGCTAGTCCCATAATAGTGGTTTATGTGATTTCAATCTCTTTAAAATCGTTTCCTCTGTGAAACGACGAGGTGTCGTCGCTAATCACAAAAAATTGAAAAACAAAAAAAGGGTGTCGTCGTTACGGACCATAAAGCGCAAGTGGGCTCTTTATTACTGGCCCAAGATGATGAACATCATGACTATACCATAGATGGCAATTGACTCAACCATACCTACGATAATGAAGACGCTTGACTGCATCTTGGGGTTTTCACTGATTGCTGCCAAACCTGCTGCGCCTACGAAGCCAAGACCAAATCCTGCGCCAAGTGCAGCCAGCCCAAAGGCAATCCCTGCTGCAATAAACTTAAACGCGTTTGACTCAGCTGCAGCGCCGCCGCCTCCCTCTTCTTGTGCGAAGGCTGGATCCGTCATCATGAAGGCTGCAAATGCAAGTGCTGCGATAATTGGTAAAAGGGCTATTCCCTTCTTTAGTTGCATATCTATCAGAGCTCGAACATTTGAAGCCATATTTAACAGTAACTGCACAGGAGAAAGTTACAGACTAGAGCAAAAAATAAAGAAGAAAAAAATTAGGCCTTTGAATTTGCCTTACGCTTAGCTGTGGCGATGTCGCCCTTGATCTTTTGTACGATGGAATCTCGATCGGCCTTGAGTTGGACCTTGGCCCTCTCATAATAAGTAGAAATTGTGTCTGCAGTACTAGTAGTAGTAGTATTAGTCATGTCTGTGCGCTAACCTCTGTCTTAGTACTATTGCTAACCCCCGTTTCAGCACTCGTCTTCTTCCTATCGAGCACGACTTTAACCTTCTTAAGCCTCACAAATTCTTCACGCTCGCGCTCCTCTAGGGTTGCCTTGATGAAGTATACAGCATTTTGATACTGTGGTATGATAACATATTCAAGTGCGTTGATCAGCTTTTGTGTGCGCTCTAACTCCTTTGCAAGGCTGAATATAGCATTTTCATATTCTGCTGCCTTGCAGATTCCTGGCAGCATATTCTTGATGAGCTTCGCCGCCTTGTCGACTGACGCGTTTGTCTCCAGAAAGCCATAGGAAAGTAACTGTCCTCCCTCTCTTGTCTTGACCTGGAGTGTAGGGATCTTTACATCAACTATACGTCTTACGTTCACGTCAACTTCCATCACACTTGGTGTCGAATCAGATATCGATTCAAGAATAGTGGTACCAAGCGTTATGTAAGCCTGGTAGACTGAGGAGTAGATCTCCCCTAGGGGTGTCCATATGTCTTCTCTTGCCTTGTTTGCTTCTTCTATCATTTCATCTATCTTTTTTAACAGGACTTCTCGCTTGTCATCTAGAATCTTGTGCACCATTTTGGCTACCTGCATTGAGCGTCTTATCTTGATAAGCTCAATCTTTGTTGCGGTAACTCTACTTCCAAAGGACATGTTTCTTCTCTCTACTCCTCACCCTTTGTAGTATTGCCTGACATGCTTTTCTTTAATCTTGGTCAACTCGCCTTCTGGTAGATCTGAGAGTACATCCCATGCTCTTGCAAGTGTTTCTTCAAGTGTCCTGTTCTCATCAGGTGCTTGCTTTAGGAAATGTTGCTCAAACTTATCGCCAGCATCGAGATACTTCAAGTCTACGCCAGTAAGACCTGCCCTGCCCACAATCTCTGAAAGTGCCCTGACCTCTTGTGCCCTCGAATAAGCGTCATAGAGCTGGTTGCCAACCTCCATATGATCAGACCTGGTTTTTCCTTCGCCCACTCCATCCTTCATGAGTCTTGAGAGCGACATCAGCACGTTTACTGGAGGGTAGATGCCCTTTCTGAACAGATCGCGCCCAAGCACAATTTGTCCCTCAGTGATATATCCAGTCAAGTCAGGGATTGGATGTGTAATGTCGTCAGCTGGCATAGAAAGGATAGGTACTTGCGTTACACTTCCATTCTTGCCCTTGATTCTTCCTGCACGCTCGTAGTTGTTTGCAAGGTCTGTATAGAGGTAACCAGGATAACCCTTTCTCCCTGGAACTTCCTCCCTAGCTGCGCTGATTTCTCGAAGCGCTTCTGCATAGTTGGTCATATCCGTTAGTATTGCCAATACATGCATGCCTAGATCAAATGCAAGGTATTCTGCCACGGTCAACGCCACCCTTGGAGTGATGATTCTTTCAATTGCAGGGTCATCTGCTAAGTTGAGGAATAGAACAGACCGCCTCAGTGCACCTGACTCTTCAAGACTACGCTTGAAATACTGGGCTTCAGAGTACTGTACTCCAATAGCTGCAAAAACAACTGCAAAGTCTTCTTTTGTGCCAACGACTGACGCCTGACGTGCAATTTGAGCTGCCAGAATATTGTGTGCCATACCAGAGCCCGAAAATATTGGAAGCTTTTGGCCTCTTACAAGCGTAAGCATACCGTCAATGACTGATACTCCTGTCTGGATAAATGAGGTAGGATACTCTCTTCTTTCTGGATTCATAGGTTCACCATTGACATCGAGGAACCTGTCTGCAATTGGATCAGGGAGACCATCGTTTGGCTTTCCAAGACCGTCAAATACTCTTCCCAAAAGCTCCTGTGAAACAGGCATTTCCATGGTTTTGCCAATAAATTTCGCTTTTGTGCCTATAATTGTAAGACCCGTAGTTCCCTCAAATACCTGAACTATAGCCTTACCAAATCCCACTTCTAGTACCCTGCCAAGCCGGTGTTCGCCATCTACTGTCTCGATTTCGACCAACTCATCGAATGATACCTTGTCGACACCATCAATTATCATCAGTGGTCCCTTGAGTTCGGCTACCTTTGTGTATTCTATTCCATAAGATGTAGATGTCATTTTAGGCAACTACCTCCGCCTCTTTCTTCTCAGTCATTGCTGTTGCACCCTCTCCTCCTGTGGCTGTGGCCTTGTGAAACTGTTCGTTTATCTGTCTGTCTAGATCGTCAAATTTGTTAAGCTGATCTTCAGGTATCTCAAATTTTGATTTGAGCAATGCTGGGATTATCGGCATTGCCCTGATATCTGCAAGTGGGATGCCTGCCTTCAGTGCCTTCTGAGCCTCCTTGTAAAACTTGACCATCAAGCTTACCATCTTGACTTGCTTTTGAGGGCTGCAGTACGTGTCTACCTTGTCAAAAGAGTTCTGCTGTAAAATGCCGATCTTGACCATACGCGCAACCTCAAGCACCAGCTTCTCTTCGTCGGGGAGTGCCTCGGGGCCGAGCAACCTGACAATTTCTTTGAGTGTGTCTTCTCTCTGAAGCACATGGTAGGACTCTGCCCTGAGATCGTACCATTCGCCCGTCACGTTCTCTTTCCACCATTTGCTTACATCTTCAAGATACCCTGAATACGATTGCATCCAATTAATCGACGGATAGTGCCTTGAATACGCAAGCCTTGTATCAAGCGCCCAGAAGGTCTTGATGAAACGAATAGTATGTGTTGTCACTGGCTCGGTAAAATCTGCTCCTGATGGTGAAACTGCACCTACTATAGTGACAGACCCAGCCCTTTCAGGTGAGCCAAGCGCCCTTACCCTGCCCGCTCTTTCATAAAATTCTGCAAGCCTTGAAGCCAGATATGACGGGTAACCCTCCTCTGCAGGCATTTCTTCAAGACGTCCAGACATCTCACGTAGTGCCTCTGCCCATCTACTAGTTGAGTCAGCTACAAGCACCACGTCGTAACCCATGTCACGATAATACTCTGCCATTGTAACGCCTGTATAGATCGAGGCTTCCCTTGCAGCAACTGGCATATTACTTGTGTTAGCTACAAGCACAGTCCTTTCCATTAGCGGCCTGTTAGATCGGGGGTCGATAAGGTGAGGGAACTCGACAAGCACTTCTGTCATTTCATTGCCGCGTTCACCACAGCCTATGTATACGACTACCTTAGAATCTGCCCATTTGGCGATTTGGTGCAATGTTACAGTCTTGCCTGTGCCAAAACCCCCGGGAATTGCGCCCGTCCCACCTTTTGCAATTGGAAAGTAAGTGTCGATGACTCGTTGACCTGTTACAAGTGGGACTGTGGGGTCATATCGCTCGGCATATGGCCTCGGTTTTCTTACCGGCCACTTATGGTACATTTTCAGCTGAACTTTTTCGCTACCACTTTTTTCAGTGGTTGCAATTATGTGTTCTAGGTCATAGTCGCCCTCGCCTGCAATATCGGTTATCTTACCACCTGGATGATTTGGTGGAACTAAGATGCTATGAGTCAAAAGAGGTGTTTCCTCTACCGTTCCCAATATCGATCCTGGACCTACCTGGTCGTCTTTTTTCACGCTGGGTTTGAATGTATACTTCTTCTTCATATCTACAGGGCTTGTTATTACACCTCTGCCAATATAGGCCCCTGATTTGGCTGCAATCTCGTCCAATGGCCGTTGGATACCATCGTAGATCCTGCCAATGACTCCGGGCCCGAGGAGCACCGAAAGCGGCTGGCCAGTGCCTGTAACAGGCTCACCAGGCTTTAAGCCCGATGTTGACTCGTATACCTGAATAAACGCAATGTCGCCAGTTAATCTGATTACTTCACCGATGAGCTTTGATTCACCAACCTCAACAGTTTCATACATTTTTGCTGTTGACATGCCATCTGCCCTAACTGCGGGTCCACTGACCCAAACAATCCTACCTTTTGCTACCAATTTTTTTATTCCACTCCTCTTAGCATCTGGGCAATGTTTTTCCTTATTAAAGGTTTGAGTCGTTCGATACGGGAATCAAGAGAATTATCGTATGTCATAGTACCATCAGAGGATTTTATTCTTATACCTCCGAGCACATCAGTGTGCTGATCAGACACTTCTGCCTGCTGCTGCATCTTACCGGTGCCTCGCAATTCGGACACTACTTTCCTTACAATTTCAGCATCATTTTTGTTGCTCTCTATTATAACGCTGTTAGACCCTCCAATAGCCGAAACGCTTTCTTCAACCATCTGCTTTAACAGATCCTTGTAACTATCGGTACCACTTGAGGCCTGTAGCTTTTTCTTGGCCTCTTCAAAGGCTTTGTTTACGGCATTCTCGATTGTCAAAAGCTCTTGGTTGCGTGATGCAAGTCTTGCTGATCCGATAATCTGACGCTTAAGGTTTTCAGCTTGCTTTCTTGCAGCCTCGACTATCCTTGTGCGTTCGGCTTCCAGTTTGCTCCGAGAAGATTCAAGGTTGTCAAGCGACTGCTGGTAAGCAGAATCTATCTGAGAAATCAATTCAGCTTCCTTTTGAACTAAAACCTTATCAATCATATGTTCTAAAGCAGAACTTGAGCTCATCTGAACTGTTCCGCCTTCTCAAGGAATTTTAACCTTTTGACGCAGAACTACATATATATCTAGCATGAAGCGAAAGTTGTGCTGCAAGTTCCGCTAACAAGCTTGGCGTCTAGGTTTTGGGCAAAAGATCTGATGCCCTTGAGATGACCTCCTTCCCAGTATATCTTGCCGCATTCTGTACATTCGAAAAATTGTTTATGGCATGATATAACCTTGTCAGGTACATCAATAACAACATGATCATTACTACCATGATCATTTTTGACCTGATCTGATGTCCTTTCCTCCAGTAACCCGTTACATATGGAGCAGCGAGAGCCAATGCCACTAGTACCGACGGATGTTATTCCATTCTTAGTCAGTATGTGTATCAAGTCCTCAAGCTCGCTTGCACCACCACTTACCAGCACACCCCGCACGCCAACCTTGACTATTCGCTTGAACAACTCCTTGTCTGCAGTCAAGATCACTCTGTCCTGCTCAATTCCTATCTTTAAGATTTCGTCGTCACGAGCGTGTGCAAGATATATTGTATCAAAGCCAAAAATGCGGAGCTTGCGGGCGATGTTTCCCAGCATCGCATCGGCAAGGAAAGAGATACTATTACGCTCCCTCAGCACCAGACGATTCGCCCCTACACACTTCGCAGATAAATGTACCCTCAACATGCTGTAATAGGTCTGACCACTCCCCACATTGATCACAAAAGCCGGATATATTGCTGGCAGAGCGAGCTATGCCAAGCTCACCTCTGATGATGGTAGCTTTTTCAGATACTATTTCTACAAGATCAGGAGTTACAGCGATGACATCGGAAGAAGAAATAATACCAACAAGTCTGTTCTTATAGACAACGCCAAGACGCTTGATGTTATGTTTCCGGAGTAGGCGAGCAGCTTCCGTAATGCTCTCCTCACTTTCTATCGTATAGAGCTCTTTCATTACTTCCTTTGCCTTTATTTGGCTTGGCTTGATATCATTGACTATGGCCTTAGAAACAATGTCCCAATCTGTAACGATGCCAACGGGCTTCTCATTCTCTATAATGATTATGCTCCCAATATTATCATCCTTCATCTTCTTTGCAATTTCATAGATCGTGTCATTGGGAGATGCAGAAACAACCGGGCTATTCATTATATCTCGGACTAGCACTCTTGTAGTCATATGTGCATCAGTATGTTCTCTGACCGGCTTTCTTACCACAAAAAATATTCGAATTCCTGCCTTTAATTACTTATCTGATTCTCATTTTGAAAAACTGGGAGTTATATAAATAGGGGTTAACTTTTATCATATTTTATTACAGGACACCCCCTTCTCTCTTCGCTCTTCTCTTATATGCCAGCTACTGCGTGGATTCATAGAAAATTTTTCATATTTGACATCTTCTACTCCTCATCATACGCGGGCTCTTCTTAGGCTGCAGCAGATTGCTTCGTTCATATTCTCATAAACCTATTGTTTATCAGCCGATTCTATAGAAACAGCGGGTGTTGGTACAGCCTCTTGCAGTACCTGCTGTTGACCCCTTGCAGTGAAAGATAACCGGGACTGACCTGTTGGCAATGCTCTTACAAATTCGTCAAGGCTCATGTGTTTGATGGATTCAGCAATTTTAGTATGCTCGTCAGATATTTTTACAAATTCTGACTTGACCTTCTTTGCAGCATTCATCGGATCCATACCACCCTGCAGGAGCACGCCATAAAACGCCGAGTATTTTTTTATCGCTTCTTCTGGTCCACATACAAGCGTTTCTCTGTTGTTTAGATACATGATACCTATTGCAAGCCTCAATTCTACACCTTTGAGGTAATTGCGTTTGCCCTCTATGACAAACGAGCCCTTTGGCAAGAACTGACCTGTTGGCGCTCCCCTTTTCACCTGTTGTGGCAGAACCCAGTATGCGTCAGCACTAGAGAGCCCATCCTTCCATGCCCGGCTAAATGAGATAGTAGCCTGTGCAACCTGATGTAAGGAGGAATCAATTGTGCCTTCCTTAGTTGTTGCAAAAGCAGCAGCATTCTTTATAATGAAAAAGGGTGAGCCATGAACTTCAGCATGAAACACAATGTCGTGCTCTGTCAAATGTTTACGTATTAATGCAGAGTTAGATGAGGCATCACGGCCGCCAATTACCAGGAGGCCATCAGTAGTGATGAACCATCGGTAGCGCTCGTACCACTCCTTGGATGCCTGCTCTTTTACAATGACTCTTTTGTGAATAGCCGCAGTCTCGCTTCTTAATTTTTCAATCTGTGCAAGAATCTTAGTACGTGCCTCTTCTATTGATGCATTGCCCCGCTCCATATCTTTTGCCCTTGCGAAAAGCATTGAGCCTGCTTTGGCAAGGCTTTGCTGCATCTTAACTTGCTCGCCTGCTACTTCAATGTATGTGATTCCCTTTTCAGTGACGAAAGATGCAGAGTTAGCTGCAAGCACGTCAGCTATGCCTTCACTCCCATGATATGAAAGCCTCATTAATTCGCCAGCAAGCTTACGTATAGCAGCCGCTTTTTGGAGTACAGTTTCTTTAGCTTTGTTCTGCTCTTCTAGGTCATGCTCAAGGGCTGCGATCTGTCTATCTAGTTCAACTGTCCTGCTGTTGCGTCCTATGTCCATTATTTCGCTGCTAAGTACTTCATCAACTGCATCCATATACGATGCAACTTTTTTGATCTTGTTATTATTATTCGTCATCTTAGCAGCAGCTGCAGCTGTCTCTTGCGTTATTATCGGCAGTGCTTCTTGAGGCTTGTCATTTATCACGACTACAATTGGCTCATGTTTCTTTCCGCTCATACTCATATCATTTACAATCTCCTTGACAGTACTGTGGATCTTGATTACTTCGTCGTCAGATAATTCGCCAGCATTTTTGTCAACTTTAATGCCTGCGCGATTGATAACTTCCTCGACAAATTTCTTTGGCATAGAGATGTTGCGACCTATCCATCTCAGCACATCAAGGTTCCTTGCTCCATCTCTCAGAGAGAGCATCTGTTCAAGTGTAATATTGAAAACATCAACACCTCTTGCAGGCGGGTATGCGTAGCGCAGGCCGACACTGAGAGTTCTATGTCGGACCCGTATTGGATGGAGTATTGCAATTATCTGCATACTTTCGTTGCAAATTATGAGGTTGCCATCACCAAAGAACTCACCTATGACGATTCTTATTTTTCCATCGAGGTGTCTAAATTTTAATGAGATAATGCGCTCACTTCCCACCTGCTCTATTGATTCTAGCTTTGCGCGCTCAAGCTCTTTCTGACCGATATTCGCAAGGCTGTTGTCTTCTACAGGTTTGAACTTTAGCCTTGTGATCCAAATGCCCCTTGTTGACAGAACGAGCATGACATCTTCTTGCAGTGGGTGGTGAAGTCTGAGAAAGAGAGAGTTCTTTGTTATAGCATTGACGCTGCTTACATAATATCCCGATGAGGCGTCGATTACTCTGTTTCTAATCTCATTGACTAAGTATCGTAACTCGATGCTGGAAAGCTCCATGCCAAAAATAGTAATTACATGCCACAATATTAAAGAACGGAAACTATATGAGAAATTCAAGCAGACTCTTTAGCACTAAGAACGTTTATCGCTATGGTATACTCTACCAAGAGCATGAAATCTTGATACAGTTTCACAATAGCATAGCCGCAAGGCTTTTACTATCTCTAATTTAACCACAAAATGCAATATTGGACATATTTGAGAGGCTCTACTACATGCGTGCTCTGATAGGTGTGGCAGCAGGCATCGTCGCTGGCATTGTCGCACCGGGGGATTTCGACCAATATACATCAATAGCCACTGCCATACTCGTCGGAATAGTGTTCTATTTTGCCTCGTTTATAATTGGCAGGCGAATAGCCAAGAATGTACCAAAAGATAAGCGTAAAAAAGTGGCAACAGAGGGAATTATGCCTTTCATCTTTCTACTGCTGACGTTCATGATAATTGTCTATACTGCGCTCCACCAGTCATCCATTGTAAGTTAAATATCACCAGCGTTTATCAGTTACAACAAAATTGTTAGTATGGGACTACCGCACCCCTGGCATCCCTGATGAGCTTTTCGAAAGGACAGAGGAAGTGCCAATAACGAAGGAAGACATTCGTGCCATAGCGATAAGCAAACTGCGTCTCAAAGAAGGGTATTCAGCAATAGATGTTGGCTGCGGTAGCGGAAGCATTACTGTGGAATTATGTCTGCAGACTAAAGGCAAAGTATATGCCATTGATTTTGACAAAAAAGCAGTCGAGCTGACCAAAAAGAACCTACAGAAATTTGGGGTTAAGGCCGAAGAAGTCATACTAGGCAAGGCTCAGGATATCCTGCCAAAACTATTGCAAGTCGATGCTATAATTGTGGGTGGCACATGGGGCGACACAAGGCGGGTAATTGAACTTGCAGCAGATAGACTGAAAAAGGGAGGCAGGATTGTTATCGATACTATAGTTATTGAGACCCTATATCAGGCGCTTACAACAATTAACGATCTAGAATTGAAGGAAATAGACATAACACAGGTTACAATATCCAAAGCCCGCAAGGTCACAACGGGTACAATGATGCTTGCAAGAAATCCTGTGATGATAATATCGGCCACTAAAATTTGAGACCAGACTTGGTATTATATTTTTTCTTAAATTCAAAATCTCCATGATTCAGCTAGTATACCACGATCAGTAACAAACAAGGTTCTGATATACTACTAGACTATGAGCCTGTATGAGGGAGAGCTCTTTGTAGACTCGAAGGGAAGTGAAGTTGTGTTTAGCTTTAATCCCTTTGGTGTGTTTCTGCGTGTTTTGTAGAATGTTCCCTTGTCGTAGAAAAAGCCGCGGAGTGAGCCTATTACAAAAGCAGGGGTCGTGATAACATAAAGCGCTAGCAAGCTCAATGCATCTTTAATGTTATATCTCCTTACGGGCCGACAGATCTTTGTTGCCCACATGATACGTGCTATAGATATAGCCAGATTTGCTGCCTGTAAGGATAAAGAAATTCCTAACAGATTCATCAATTGCTGGTTGTTGTTACTCCCCGATAGGAACATAAGAATTAAGTGTATATCGATTATTCCGATGCATAAAACAAAAATGAACTTTGCATACTGCAGCCCGTTTAAATATAATTCCAATTTTTCAACATGTGAAAGCATCTTGCTTTGTATTATACATCTAATCATTCTTCTTAAGCCTCTCGTATGGCCTTCGCTAACTCTCATTCTTTGTCTAAAGTAAGCTACAAGATCAGTAGATGCCTCGCAGAAAGAAACTAATCCTTGCTCAGATATTATCCGCGGTTTGACAGATATCATATCATGGTTAGAAAAGATCTTCTTCCCGGAAGGAGGATTGCTAATTGAATGAGCTGTACAGTTCGAAGTCATCATTAGATCTGTTGTTGTTAATGATGATGATAATAATAAGGGCAAGTTGGAGGAGCAGCAATATACATCTAGTGTTAGCTCCCAGTCCTCGCAAAGATCGGTGGAGAATTTGATAGATTTGATTATGTCTGCTCTTATCATGAAGAGACTTCCGGTTATCTGCGCTGGCAGATTTAGGAGATCTTTTGCAGCAAATTCAATCATGTTTCTTTGTGAAAGTCTAAAATCGATGGCCCGGGAGATCCAATTACCTGACTCTACCTTACTCATCCCTTCATCCTCAGCTTCTAAATTGCTCTTTGATATAGGGAAGCCCGGTATCGCTACTATGGAAATGCCTTTCTTCTTGTACAGGAGTTGTTTCTCTATGAATAGCGAGACAAATCTTTCCACAGTATCGGATAGCAAAATATTGTCTGCATCAAGCACCAATACATTCGATGTTCTCTTGTCCATTGTGTTTAGGGCAATATTTAATGCTCCTCCTTTCCATCCTGCCCTGCTTTGTCTGTGAATTACCTTAAGGTTTTGCAGATCAGGCAACCTAGCCTGTATTTTTTGATATGTGTCATCAGTAGAATCATCAATTATTATTATTTCGAATCTATCATCAGGATAGCTCTGAGAGCAACAAAGGAATTCAGCATTCTATTGATAACAAGAGACTCATTGTGTGTTGCCACAAATATTGAAATGAATGGATATTTCTCATTGATCAGCTTACCAGAGACCCCATTAATACACTCAAGACCCTTGCTGCTGTCAACAATTTCAACATGTTCATGAAGTGAGATCACCTTGGAATTACTCGAGGGTGGAACGGCCTCAGCCTTTTGCATTTTATGCGGAGTACTGTTTCTTCCTCTTGCTCCCGTGACTTTGAAGATAAATATAGCAGATCTCATAGAGTAAATTGACAGGCATAGTATTACAATCATAGAGAGCCATGTTAAAGCATCAAGAATCAAGACCTACAATAGAAAAGTAAAGATGGAACTATAATTGATGCGCCAAAAAAAAATTCTGCTTCTGACTTCAAGTGGATTCTATTATAAAAATAGTGTATAAAGCAACTAATTTGATATTCAGTTTGATCATATAAGGTAATCTTCCTAGTCGATCCATAGAGTCTGATAAATACAAATATCCTCCTTTTACTCTCTAGGGTATGTCTAAAAAAATAAAGATTGCAATAGCAGGAGTTGGAAACTGTGCTTCTGCATTGATACAGGGTACAAAGTATTATAACGCAAGCGGTAACGGTAAGTCAGGTGATTCAATTGGACTTACTGCATTTGAGTTGGGAGGCTACGAACCAAAAGACATCGAGTTTGTAGCAGCATTTGATGTTGTTGATTCAAAGGTTGGAAAAGATCTCTCTGAAGCAATTTTTGCAGAACCAAACAATACTGTGAAGATAGCTGACGTGGAGAAGTTAAATGTAATTGTTGAAAAAGGAGAAGTCTTAGACGGTTTGGGAAATCACTACCGAGAAAAGGTACAAGTCTCTGACAAATCTCCAGCAAACGTTGCCAAGGTCCTAAAAGATACAGGAGCCGAAATTCTTCTCAATTATCTACCTGTTGGAAGCAGACAGGGAACAAGATACTATGCTGAAGCCTGCCTTGGCGCAGGTTGCGCTTTTATTAACGCAATTCCTGTTTTTATAGCGTCAACCCCAAAATGGCAGCAAGCATTTGAAGACCGCAAATTACCCTGTGCTGGTGACGACGTTATGAGCCAGCTTGGCGCCACCGTGGTTCATAAAACACTAGTAAAGCTCTTTGTAGATCGTGGTGTAGCGGTAGATCAGACCTATCAGCTAAACATCGGAGGCGACATGGACTTTTACAATATGCTAGATGAGGATAGGCTAGAGGACAAGAGAGTGAGCAAGACAAGCGCAGTAGCTGCAATGTCACCTTATCAAATCCCTATGAGAATTGGACCATCAGATTTCGTGCAATTCTTGGATAACGACAAAGTATGCTACATATCGATGAAAGGCAGGTATTTTGGCAACATTCCTGTCGAACTGGACTTAAAACTAAAAGTGGTTGATGCATACAATAGTGCTGGAGTAATGATAGACGCCGTGAGGGCAGCCAAGATCGCTCTTGACAGAGGTATTTCTGGACCACTTGACAGCATATCGGCTTACTGCTTTAAGCATCCGCCAGTGCAACTGCCTTATTCAGTTGCCAAGTCAAACTTCTTAGAATTTGTTGAAGGCAAAAGGGATCGATAAGACTTGGTCGTTCCCATTTTTTCTTTGGTCTAATGTTAGTACTTTATCTCGACGGTTTCAACAATATCATCCCCCAAAATGTTTCAGATATATCGTGACTCAAACATCAGATTTTTTGTTCGGTGGCTACAAAAGCAATTTTGACAGCAAGGCTTGCTACTGCAAAAAATAAAAAAAGGCCCTCTCATCCAAAAAAATAGGTAGTAGCCATAAGTATTGTAATGAGAAATCATTTTCAAAGACTCGATGCTAACAATTTTTTACTAAAAGGAGAGGAATTAGTCTCGGCAACGTATAATTAACTCACGTGAAAAACTAACCAGATAGCTACCCTTGGTGCATATTAAAAAACTCGAAGTCTATGGCTTCAAGTCATTTGGTTTCAAAAACACTGCAGTGCATTTTGAGAGAGGATTAGTTGCTATAACGGGTCCAAATGGTTCAGGCAAATCCAATATTCTTGATGCGATCATGTTTGCAATAGGCGAGAATAGTCCAAAAAGCCTAAGGGTAGACAAGTTTCAATCGCTGTTCCATGACGGGCAGAACAGCAACCACCGCCTTATTCGCGTTAGCCTCACATTTGACAACTCAGATAGAGGTATACCTATCGATTCTGATACCGTCACTTTGACACGCGGAATTGAGGGTCAGAGTGGTGAGAGTCAGTATTGGCTTGATGACAAGAAGGTAACCAAGACTACCATAATGGAGCTCCTTGAAGTAGTGTTAGCAGCTCCAAACAAACTAAACATTGTACAGCAAGGCATGATCACAAGAATCTCTGAACTAAATTCCGAAGAGCGCAGAAAGATAATAGAAGATATAGTCGGCCTCTCCTACTTTGATGAAAAGAAAGCAGAGGCTCTTAAGCAACTAGATGAGGCGGATAGGAGGCTTGAGGTTGCTTTCGCAAGGATGGGCGAGGTCAGAAAGCGCATAGATGAACTTGAAACAGAGAGGAATGAACAGCTGAGATATGACCACCTTAGCAGGGAGCTTAAGAGACTCAAGGCGGTGCAAATATCAAATACCATACGAAGCATGAGATACAAGCTCGCTACAAGCACCCTGATCCTTGAATCAAACAACCAAAAGTCATCTCGCCTTTCAAAATTAATCGAAGAGGCGCAAATAGAGATTGAAAAGTTAGACGAAGAAAAGTCAAGGTTCATTCAACAGATTGACGCCACTAACCGAGCTAAGGCTCAAGTTGCAATGAGAATATCAGGGATCGTTCATGATTCAGAGCGGACAAAGGCTATGGTGAACGAGTTTGAGCGTCGTATGGCGGACATTGAAAGGAGACTTCCTTCCCTCCAAACCAGCAAGCAAGCTGCACTTCAAAGAATAGAGAATACGCGTTCTGAGACTGACAGACTGAAGAGAGAAATTGAGCAAAAGGAGGCAGACATGAAAGATCTCAAGGTTAAGCTTGGCACGATTGATGATGAAATTGAAAAGATAACGGCCAATGTTGCTAAATATAGCGCTTTTCAAGCGAGGTTGGAAAAGAGGCTTGCACAGATGACATCATTAAGGGGTCAAATCGAACTTTCTGGCGCCAGACTCGAAGAAAAAATCAAGACCATTAATTACAAGAAGGACTCAAATGGTACAGCTATCAGTGCGCTCCAAGCAGAAATTTTGGCTATAAAAAGTCGCATAGCACAACTTGAAAGATCACATGAGGTGGATGGAGCAAAACTATATGATGATGCCAAGGTTGCATCTGAACTTGCAGAGACAAAGTCGAAACTAGAAAAGGAGGTAGCCGGCTCTGCAGACCTCCTAGTGCGTGCAGAGAACCTTGTGAATAAGTTTGAAGAACGCGCCAATATAGCCAAAAACGCCATGAATGAGGATCTTGCCATTGCAGAATTGATGAAAGAAAAAGATAAGTTCAGCATTTGCGGTCTCGTTTATGACTTATTAAGATGGGACAGGTACTACGAGAGGCCCATCCTTGCGGCAGGCTCCGAATGGATGAAAGCCTTTGTAGTTAATGACATAAAGTCTATGATAATGATAGCTGCCTATGCCAAAGAGCAAAAGCTTCCACGTCTTAGGATAATACCGCTTGACGTCATCGGGCGATTCAAGGAGAACCGGGACATGCCTCGTGATCACCCCAATGTTATTGGAAGACTGTCGGATTTTGTGCAGTCGGATTATGAGAAATTGACAGCATTTCTTTTCTCAGACATACTGCTTGTAAGAAATTCCTCTACAGCATTCATGTTATCAAGGAAAGGATATAGGAGTGTGTCAATTGATGGTGAGCTCTTCGAACCAGAGGGCGGTTCCATGTCTGTGGACTTTGGAGGAAGGATAACTGATATGACAAAGGCAATAGCTTTTGGTGGATCTGTGGAAAATTTACGTTCAATGATAACGAAGCTGTCCAAGCTTATTGAGGAGAAAAATATGGAGCTTCATGATATCTCGAAGCGCATAACTGATGGCGAATCTGAGAAAGTTCAACTTGAGCTTCTTATTAGAGATGTCCAAAGAAGCATTACTAAAGAAAAAGAATCTTTAGAAGCAAAAGAAAAGTCTGTCTCACAGCTCATATTAGATAATCAAGCCCTCCAGTCAGAAGTCGACGTACATGTTAGAGAGCTTGAGAAGTATTCAAAGAGGCTTGCCCTTCTTTTGCCTACCATGGAAAAGATATCGTTAAGGCTACAAATCACAAGTGAAGAGTCGACGAGCAAAAATAAACTTGCCGAAAAGAACATGTCCCGCACCCACATAGTAAAGTCATTAGATGTAGCCAATATCGAGCTTGGCCATATACTATCAATGCTTAGAGGGCTTGAAGCCAAGCTGGAACTTGATATTCAGCATCTAGCCGAGATGAACCAAGAGAATGAACGCCTTTCCCTTGAACTAAAAGAATGCAAACTCCAGATACAAGAGATATACAAGAAGTCGCAATCACTTGAAGCAGAACTCAAAGGACTCAGGGATCAGGAGCAGCAGATAATTGCTTCTTCGGGTAGCACCTATAGCGTACTACAAGAATATGAGCGCAAAATAAAAACACTCTCAGAGAGTGATCGCAAAATGTCAAAGGAATACAACTTGATAGAACGCGAGTCGGCACTGCTTCGGAAAGATATTGCAGATTTAACTGCTGAAGAATCTCGTCAGATGAACAATCTTCACTCACTTGGCTACAGGGATCTCCCAGATGAGATGGATGTTGAAACTGCGATCAAAGAGTTAACCGACGAGCATGAAGAAGTCAAGTTAAGGATTAACCTCCGCGCAGATGAGGCATACGTTCAGGTAATGGATGGATACCGCAGTATGTCAACTAGGCGCAACCAGCTTGAAAGCGAGCATAATTCCATTCTTTCCTTCATAGAGCAGATAGTGAGAGAAAAAGAAAAGGTTTTCATGGAGGCGTTTCAGAAAGTTGACAGCGACATACGCTCGACCTTTGAGAAAATGACAGGAGGCTCGGCATGGCTTGAGATCGAGAACTCTGAAGATATTTTTTCAAGTGGTGTAATGTTATTAGTGCGGTTCCCTGGTAAGGCAATGCCACGTGAGTCAACCACGCTGTCTGGTGGGGAAAAAACGATTGCTGCTACAGTGTTTCTGCTGGCCCTTCAGTCGCTCAAACCGTCACCGTTTTATTTGATGGACGAAGTTGACGCACATCTTGATGCTGATAACACTGACAGACTATCAAAGGTACTGCTTGAGCGCTCAAAGGATAGCCAGATAATCATGGTCACACTGAAGGATTCTACTGTGGCCAAAGCTGCCCTTATTTATGGTATCTATCCAAAAGAGGGAGTTTCGCAGGTTGTAAAATACAAGAATCCTGCGCAATTGACGCTTGCCCATTAAACAGAAAAAATCTGTAAATACCTAAAAGAGGTATAGACCAATCACATTGGGAACTAGCTTTCTGCTGCGACCCAAGAAGATGCTGATGTTATCATTTGCAGTTATTGCTGCAATAGCGATTGTTGAAGTTATAGGTGGTATTTTAAGTAATAGCATTTCGCTAGTAAGCGACGCAGTGCATATGTTCACTGACGTAATGGCGATTGGACTAAGTCTTTTTGGAATAACAATGGCGGCAAGAAGCCATTCTGGTGCAATGACATTTGGCTATCACAGAGTGGAGGTAATGGTTGCTCTTGCAAATGGTATAGCGCTTGGAGTAATTTCATTATGGGTATTATATGAAGCGTTTCTCCGCGTCATATCTCCGCGCATAATAGATGCGCCGCTGTTACTACTGATAGCAACTATTGGTCTTGCAGGCAACCTAGTAGTGATGTTCCTGCTAAAGCACCACGCCAGCAAGAGTATCAGCATTCACAGTGCATTCATTCACGTTGTCTACGACACAATCTCATCTGTCGCGGTAATCGTTACTGGATTTATTGCTCTTAACACGGGCGTCACGATTGTGGATCCACTTGTTGCTTTTATGATAGCAGGTCTAGTGGCAAGAAGCGCCTACTCTATTGTGCGAAGTAGCACTCATATATTGCTAGAAGGTGCCCCATCAAAACTCGATATTCAAGAAATATTGATGACCCTTAAGCGGTTAGATGGAGTGGTAGATGTTCATGATCTGCACATCTGGACGATATCAACAGGAATGGATGCGCTAAGTGGCCATGTGGTGGTACGCGATCAGATGCTCAGCGAATCAAGCAAGGTCTTGTCTGAAATAAACACGGTCTTGGCCGAGCGCTACAATATAACCCACACTACCATACAGTTGGAGCATGAGCGCGAGATATCCTTTAAGCGTACGATAAAATAAGTAAACAATGATTTCTTGCTTTGGCTGGACACGCTTTCCAGGCAATTTGGCGCAAATTTGGATTTTTACAACTCATCTATGTGAAACTTGGACATACAGCCAGTGCACTCATAGATCTCGTCGCCGATTGGGCCTGACACATTAAACTTGACAATCGTGGTGCATTTTGGACACCTTCCATCTACTCTGCGAGACTTTCTTGCAGGCCTTACCAGAGTTTTTCTTCTTCTACTACCCATAGGCAAGCAAAAAAACTCTCTGCCGTTTTATAAATTAAGATGTACTAATTGGTTATGCATATCTTGCCTTCTTCTCACATATCTACATCCATTTTGATCCGCTGCGTTTCAAGTCTATTCAGTCTTTTTTAATACTGGGCCAATAGGACGTATGAGGTCTGGTTTTAGGCAAATTATAGGATTAGTGTTACTCCAATTTCCTGTTCAGCTTAG
Source organism: Nitrososphaera sp. (assembly GCA_036566425.1). Classification (GTDB taxonomy): domain Archaea; phylum Thermoproteota; class Nitrososphaeria; order Nitrososphaerales; family Nitrososphaeraceae; genus Nitrososphaera. Next base: position 14,818 of record DATCWI010000032.1, on the reverse strand, counting down.
CTAACCGTCTTCCTTTTGGCGTCAACCGGTTGTAGACTAGATAGTTACCCTTTCCTTTTGGCTTGACTCTTTTGCGTTTAATATAACCTTCCCTCTCAGCCTGCAATATTACATAGTGAAGGTTGTTAGCACCTAACTTTTGAAGCAGTACACGAGTAGGTAATGTGTTTTCCTTTTGCTTAAAGAGGACAGAGAGTACCCGGAGCATCGCTCTGCGCTTGACCAAAAGCCGTAATGTTTCCTTATCTACTTGCAATAGCTTCGATATATTCCTATTAAATAGGAATATATAATAGTTACATAAATTATATTCTTAGGGACATACAAACCAAATAGCTTTATAAATTTCTATCTTAATGTTCCAAATATTCCCAAATATCTAACGATTATCATATTGACGATACTCTTAGCAATACTATATCGTCGCTCTTCAACAGTCATTATGCAAGGTTTTCACTTGATTGAAACAAATGACACAAGATTTGCGTAGTATTCGAAATCGATGTCTTTTGATAGTTTTTCATGAGTCAGATATTGTTATATTGCATTGCATTATAGAAGATAGTGTGCTTTTGCCCGAGCATTGCTCAGCCAAGGTTGAAGGAGAAGAATGTAGGCTGCCTCCTTCATATATCGTCTCAGTAAAATCTCAGAATGGAGAATATATGCTTGCAGTAGTATGTGATGATCACAAAAGTGTGTTTGAAGCACGGCTGGCTTTCATGCAAGAGGCGAACAAAATACCACAGGGAACATTACACTTTCAGCAAGTTAAAGCCGTGGGTACTGATTGCATAACTGGCATAAATGAAGATTATATTGAACTTAATGACAAGAGACGAGGGTAGCAGGTAAAGACTTTTCTAGGACTCTTTTTTTGTGTTGTGATTGTTGTCTTTATTATTATCACTAGGATCGTCCTCTTCTTCGTTACTATTTTTGAGTGCCCAAGGAAACCACCTTCCGACTACCTTTGCCCAATCTATTCTGAGCGAAAAGTACACAACGATTGCAAGCACTATAGTGCTCACTATTGCTGCTATAATTAATGATGTCTGGTCTGTAGTATCTGATGATAATATATTCTCTACAAAAGGTCTCCCAAGAAAAATCGAGCCCCAGACAATCGATTCATTCATCAGGAATTTCCCAGCAAATGTGGCCGTTGCAAATTTCCAAGGGTTGTACTTTGCAAGGCCAAGTGGGATATAGACAATATCATCAGGTATTGGAGTAAGAGCCGCTATAAATGCTCCAAACCAGCCATACCGGCTTACTAGATTTTGTAATGGACGCATTCTCTTCTTTGTCTTGTCACTCAGAATTTTGCGACCATAATAGCTGATAAAAAAGATTATCGTCTTTGCTCCGACTATTCCAAGTGCACTGACAATAGATATGATATGCGGATTGAAATTGGGATTAAATGAAGCAGTTATTAAGACTGGAAAATAGGGTATGGGGATAAAGGGAATTAAACTAGACACGAAGCTTATGACGAGGATGCCTACGTATCCAAGTTCAGTTCCAAACGGAAAGAGATCTTCGAGTGTTACCAATTAGTATGCCCTTGCATATATCGCTGCCTTTTTGCTTTCCAGACCACAGTAAATGCATGTGGTCGGCTTGTGGTTCTGGTTAAATGGTATCACCCGGATATCTGCACCTGTCTCTTCCTTTATCTTGGACTCGCATTGTTCTTGGCCACACCAGCCTGCGAGAAGAAACCCCCCCTTAGTCTGAATTATCGACTTAAAGCTCTCGAAATCCCTAGGTTCGAAAGTATTCTCCTTGAGAAATTCTGTTGCCTTTGCAAGCAAACTCCCCTGTATCTGTGCCAAAATCGATGTTGCGATATGTACAAGCTTCCCTCGCTCAGCAGGTCTTTTTTCCTCTGTATCACGCCTGACAAATTCAATCTGCCCTTGTTCAATATCCCTAGGTCCTATGTTTATGCGAAGTGGAACACCTTTCATTTCCCATTCGTTAAACTTCCAACCAGAAGTGTATTCATCTCGATCATCCATGTATGCTCTTATACCATTGTGTTTTAATTCAAACTCTATTTCCCTTGCCTTTTCCTTTACCATGTTGGCGTTCTTGTCCTTATGTATAGGCACTATTACTACCTGTATTGGTGCGACTTGTGGGGGCAGAATTAGGCCTCGGTCATCACCATGAACCATTATCAACCCACCTATCAGGCGCCAAGAAACTCCCCATGAAGTCTGCCATGCAAAATGTTCCTTGGTATCCCTACCAAGGTATTTTATTCCAAACGGCTTTGAGAAATTCTGACTGAGATGATGCGAAGTCCCCATCTGCAGTGCCTTCCCTTCTACTGGCATCAAGCTTTCAAGGGTCATTGTGTACTTTGCGCCGACAAACTTCTCTCGGTCAGTCTTGTATCCTGCGATAACGGGTACTGCAAGGTAGTTCTCTATTAAATCCTTATAAATATCAACTATGTTCACGACCTCCTGTTCTGCTTCTTCTTCAGTGGCATGTACCGTGTGACCCTCCTGCCACAAAAATTCAGAAGTCCTAATGAAAGGTTTCGTCGACTTGATCTCGGCTCTCAGGGCAGAGTTCCAAAAGTTGACCTTGAGTGGCAAATTGCGGTAACTTGTTATCCACTTTGCAAATATTGAATATGCAAGGGTTTCAGATGTAGGCCTGAGAGCTAATTTTTCATCAAGCTCTTTATTGCCCGCTTTAGTAACCCAGAATACTTCCGGCGTAAACCCTGCAAAGTGATCCTCTTCTTTTGCCAACAGGCTTTCAGGTATTAGCACAGGTAAGAAGCCATTCTGATGACCAGTCTCTTTGAACCGCTTGTCAAGAATATCTCTTATCGATTCCCAAATTGCGTAGCCGTATGGCCGAAGTACGATGAACCCTTTGACAGGAGCATAGTCAGCAAGGGCAGTCTTGAGAACTACTTGGCTGTACCATTCACTAAAGTCTACATTTTTCTTGACTGCTATCCCAACTGATTCTTTCTGAGAAGCCACGTTGACATTGGCAAATAGAATAGGATTTATGAAGTTATTGTAAGTGATGTCTCCGCTTTTATTTCCAAAAGTTCTCCCTCCTTTGGAGTATGACAGTTTATTATTATTTCTGTACTCATAATGGATATACACTGACTAAGTATCTATCTACAATTTCATCATGCTCGCCCTAGTAATTCATTCATGAAAGTGCTCTCCCTTTTTCATGACTAAGCGGATATCTTTTTTTGAATGAACAGTATATAGAGACATCTTTTGAGTAGGTGGGAAAAAGTAGCTTCTTATTCTGCCCAAAATTTTCAAAATAAGTCAGAATAACCAATTATTGAAAAATTCAACATCTCCCTACACTTTCTAAATAGATTTATTTTGACTTAGCAATGGTCCGATTATATTTGAAGTTAGTAGCAGATCCACAATTATCAAAAAGAGTACTTTTAGATACATCACTCTCTTTTATGTGTCCTTGAATACTTTATAATTACTACAAAATGTTAAGTCATCCTAAAGGAGGCCTCTATACGGCTAAAGTGGATCACCTTTGCAGTAAACCTTACCCATAGGCCTGCTGAAAAAGTTTTTGCAGACGTAACATTGCAGAAAACCAATTTCCATATTTAGTACAGGGCAGTCAACTGCCTCTAGCTTCATGCGCTTTAGCATCTTTGGACTTACACCCTTCAACTTCAGCTTACCCTTCTCATCCATCATGCCCGAGCTCTGAAGTTCGGCTTTAGCTTGATCTGTGATCTTCACTGGTTTTTCCACCTGCTTGATTGGAACAACATGCTTGATGCCTTCTGGAGGGGCCTCACTCATCATAACTATCAAGACAACGTAGTGCGGGGCTAATATATGACCCTTTGGAAGCAATTAGTTAGTAGTTAAGCAAAATCACTTATCTTAGTCTGGCTCTTGAAACCCTTATAAAGTTCACTTTTTTGTGACAATTCATTCTTTGACAGCGACATACAGAAACAGGCAGATGACAATGCTGAGTCAAAGTCATCAAATTTTTGTGGAGGCTTTTTCAGAGCTTCGCGTACTCCTTCTCTTACTTGCCATACCCCAAGTGGTATTACGTAATTAGGATGTATTTCACGGATAACAATAGCCCCAGCCTTTTTGCGTCGACGTGCAAGATGCTCGACTACTGCAAGCCGCCCTGCAAAATACGCTCCAGCTATAGTAGGGTTATGGTTAAGTCTTCTTGCATCTTCATTATCTGTGCCCATGGCCACCTGACCTTGGCTTGTGAACCAGGACTCAATCATTTCAAAAATCCATTCATCATGAGGTATCAAAATGACAGAATAATGGTTATCAAGATGCGAATACCTTGTTACTTCAAACAGATCAATTGAAGGATTCATTTTAATCTCCTTTACAAGTATTCCTGAAATAATATCGTCAGTAGCAGAAATGCTCCAGCGAGTTGGCACAAGCTTACGTTTCTTCTTTGTTCCAAGCATTCCCATGCTGAGGACTCGCTGTATGATACTTATTTCCACTCCACGCTGGTATAACTTCATCATAGCTTCTACTGCCCTCAAGTCTGTATCAAAGTATACAGATTCAATACGCTTGTCTACGGAATGTGAGGACACTTTAAAAGATCTCAGAGGCGCATTTGGTCCAAAAGGTGGGCCTTCGTAGTCAAGTCTAAGTTCTTTTTGCATTTTGACATCGGCTGTGGGTTTTTTTTCAAATGTGGCCTCAGTTTCAACGGGCTTCTCAGACATTGAGAGCTCCTGCATGTTCTCAAGATATCTGCTAGAAGTTTCATGTATATTGAAATCCTTTGTACCCAACACAAGTGACATACGATAGCTCGTTATCTCTTCAAGGCTTTTACCTGGCCACAGCTCTGTTCTGTCCAAGATAGTAGTATCGCCGTGCAATGGAGGTATCATTGGCCCTATTCGCACCTTCGGGTACCCATAACGACCCACAAAGATCGAAGGTGGGCTAGAACCATCTATTGTGCCGAGCGAAAACTTTGCAGAATTAGCCTTGAGTATTCGTATCCAGTTCTCCTCAAGCTTTTTCTTTATCTCTGCGGAAGCAGACATCAACGCCATAGCAATGGCATTGGCAGGGTGTTATAGCATATATACGCATTATTCAGGGCTTTGAGTTCTTTTTGATATCCAACCTTTATCAGAAGTTATTCATTAAGCAGAGGCCAAAATTCAGAAGTTTTTCAGAAACATATATGCATATATCATCCCAATATTAGGGGGAAACGATCTAACCAGAATTGATTTTTACCTCATTCTACAATAAGTGCCAAGATTCAATTGAGGAAATTTTATGAACTTTGCATAGGTGGGCAATAGTTTATAACATTAATGATTTCGCTATTGCCACATAGTAGAGATTCCAAGATGGACCCGCTAGACAAGACCATTCTTGCTAACCTATATTCTAGCATGTTAGATCCTTCAATTTCAGCCTATGCAAGACTAAAGGCACGGTTGCCCATAAGCCAAGAGTTCTATAATTCCATAGTAAACCGTCTTGTGAATATTGGGCTTATAGAAAAATCTGACCCGACCAAACTTACGTTCATCGGTCGTGATGCACTAAAGGTCGTTCTTGTAGGAGGAGTTTTTGATCTCATTCATCCAGGTCACATTCACACACTCAGGGCTGCGAAAGCAGAGGGGGATGTGCTCGTCGTAGTAGTGGCAAGGCAATCCACCGCTCAAAAGATAAAGAAATTTCGAAAGATCTATCACGATGAAAGGCTCCGCAGGGATCTCGTGACTTCGCTTAATTTTGTCGACTTGACACTAATCGGCAAAGAGGGCACCCTTTATGACACAGTTGAATATGTCAAACCAAACGTGATCGCACTTGGCTATGACCAAGCGCACAGTGAAAAGGACATTGCCGAGAACTGCAAGAAACGCAACTTAAATGTGCAAGTTATAAGGTTGTCAACTCCAATACCAGGATCAAAGAGTTCAAAAATAAAGGAGGAACTAGGTGATTCAATCTACGGCATCTAATTTAGCCGCACCTGCACTTTTATTCTGTCGCCATTTTTGATGCCTGCTGCCTGCTTGATTGATATTGGAGCTATCACTTCAAGCATGCTATCATCGTAGTGTGTGCGTTCAAGCACAAGTACAGCAGCGTTGTCTATTGCACCGTCATTTATGGTAGCGCGATAGCATTTGACCCAGCCGTAGGTACGTGTGCCGTCGCTAAAGCCATTGATAAATATCGACGGATGCTTACCAAGCTCTAGTCGGCCATTCATGTCTATTTGATCAGATAATCGAACGTTTAACGTCCCAGGGTACGGTTCATATCCCAATTTTTCTCGAAATTGTCTCCTGTAGCCCTCCAGTGACATATAGTATGCTCCCTCTCCCATACCCGAAATCACATTGCCCTTAAAATCCATCGTCGAGGGTGTGGATTCGATAGCAGTTCTTAATGATAAATAGAGACTTTGTATTTCAGAGTAGCCTTTATCTGTGACTTTGACTGCAAATTTTTGCCCTTTTTTTAGGCGCTCAATGTAGCCGGAGGTTTCCAAATCCAGCAGGTGTTTCGACGCTGCCTGTTGGGATCTACCTATGCCCTTGCCAAGTAGTGTGGTCGTTACCTCGACAAAATTGTGACGGGCCCCTTTTGAAAGGAGCTCAATCAAAGTCAATATATGCTGTAGCTTTATCTCAGGCATTATCCTTACTAGTTACTTATGCCAATGTCACCAAAAGTCCTGATTCGGATGTCAGATGGCTTTTTCAAATCTGTCATTCGATGTCCTATAATATACTCAATACCAGCCCTATCGGCTGCGTCGACGAGTCTCTGAGTAACAATGCCATCAATTACCAGCAGCTTACCACCCTCTGCACTATTAAGTCTCTTAATAACTTCCGATACTGGAACCTTAAGCAGTGTATTCATAGAGCCATCCAGCAAGACAGCCTCAAGAGTTTCATTTATTTGAGGATAAACATCACGAACTGCAGAGACTATCTCCGCACTATCCTCAACCAGTGTCCCTTTGGATGTTTGCGCCGCTGATTCTAGTGCCTCTGGCTGTCGAGACGGTGGAGCATTGTAATCCTCTTGCTGATCCCTTTCTCTCCTATAATTTCTCCTCTCATAATGGTGCTGGTGTTGTTGTTGTTGATGATGATGAGGGGACTGATTAGTAGGATAAACAGGCTGTTGAACAGATGGTACTTCTTCAGGTGAGAATGCATCCTTCAAGATTTCAGAGATCTCAAGCGGAGTACATTCCTCCACTTCCTTACCTGGAGGGGCTCTAAGCACCTTGTCTATCTTTACTACGCCATGCAGCTCCTTAAGTATGAGATCTCCTGCTCGATCACCGTCGAGAAATGCCACTACACGCTTACCTTCTGTAAGTTTTGTCACAGTTTCGTCGATCCTTGCACCCTCTATTGCAATAGCGTTGTCAAAACCTGCACGCAGAAGATTTACTACGTCTGCCCTTCCTTCCACCAGTATTATCCAAGGAGAATCAAAGACACCTGTACCGCAGGCCAGTTGCGCTTTTCCAAAGCTTGTGAGTTTCCCAGGCTTGCTTGCATCATAAACATCCTTGAGCATCTCGTCCCCCTCGCTTATGGTCCTGGTGGCCCAATCTTGCACTATCTTCTTAGCGCGATCAACTATGACCTTCTTCTTTATGGCTCGAATGTCATCAATCCCAACTAGACCGAATTTAGCAGGAAAAGGTCCCACCTTGTCAATACTCTCTATAGCTGCCGCAATTAGCGCTGCGGTAGAAATGTCTGTACTCATTGGTATCAGGGCATCACCCTTAGTCATGTTGCCCTTAGTTTCCACGTTTACTTCAATTCTTCCAACCTTGGATACTTTTTGTAATTCATTGAGGTTCATTTCCGGACCGAGAAGACCCTCTGTCTGTCCAAAAATAGCACCGATAATATCGGCTTTCTCGACCAAACCATCAACATCAAATTTTAACTTAACGTGATATTTTACTATACCTGTAGTGGGCAATTTCTTTTATAACCTCGCAGTTGCTGGATATGGCTCTCACTTTTCTTTGCTTGAATATAAGTGCTTTGTAAAGCTTTAAGGAATCATGTATAAAAGTAAAGGTCCTTTCGACTTCCTGTAATGCCTGACATGTGTGGCGCATAGATGACAAGATCCTCAACATGTCTCACTTTACCATTTGTTATCCTTGCAAGTGTCCTCTTGTATGACAGGTTTATACTATGCCTGCTCGATTGAAGCTGAGAAACCAGTCGGCTTGTGAGATATCTGCCTGTTCTGTCCATATCCAAGAGCAGGATTATCTTTTTATCTATGCTATCATGGCTATCTGCAAAGTCAGCAATTCCCTTAAAATGATGAAAGACTACAAGGTTGCCAGTGAAACCTATCCTAGAGAGTGCCTCTGCATCCCTTCTGCCCTCGACAACGATTACAGAACCTCTCTCGGATTCTTCATTGAGCATACAAATAAAACTGCGCAGGCGTTCAACGGTCTCATAGTCATCGACTTTATATTGATAGCCCACAGCCCAGCTAATCTGTAGCGCCCATCAGATTTAATATTTTTCCTGATGGCATAAATACAAATTAGAACGCATCCTAGGTATTGCCCAAGATACTTTCATTACAAAATATTGGGTGTGAACCACTAGGCTTACTTGAGGATATGTTTGTGTCTGATGGCTACGACATAGAAAAGGTAAATACACAGAAGGACCATGTTCCTATCAGTCCATTGGGATATGATGCCATAGTAATCCTCGGAGGCCCGATGGCAGTTTACGATAATTTGGCCTACTTACAAAAAGAGCAAGAACTCATCAGGAATGCAATAAAAAATGAAACTCCATTGTTAGGGATCTGCCTGGGCTCACAGCTCATTGCTCAGGCTGCAGGGGGTCGTGTCTACAAGGGCAAGAAGAAGGAAATAGGATGGTACAATGTGTATCTGACACCAGCCAGCAGCAATGACATCTTTAGAGGCTTCACCAATAAGGCGATCAGGATATTCCAATGGCACGGAGATACATATGACCTGCCAGCAAATGCTAAGATCCTTGCATATTCCGATCTATACCCGCAGGCATTTAGGATCGGGTCTGCAGTTGGCATCCAGTTTCACTTTGAAGTCGATGAACATCTCATACGTACATGGATCAATGAATACAGAGATGACTTGATCACTGAAAAGATCAAGCCTGAGAGTTTATTGCCGGTGCCAAAAGAGTTAGAAGAGCTAGCAGCTCAAGGCAGACGCATATATGATAATTTTACAAGAGTTTTACAAAAATGAATAAAACGATACGCTTCGCACATCAGGTAACTATATAAAAGATAAACAAGTTTTTTCCCTCAATAAAAATGACCAATGAGAGGGTTAAGAAACTCTTTGATGACATTTATTCAAAGAAGGAAAAAGTGATAACTGAGGAGCTCGCCAAACAAGTCTTGACCGAGTACGGAGTCAGAGTACCAAAATACGCGCTGGTCACTAATGCAGAAGAGGCAGAAATAGAGGCGAGGAAAGTAGGTTTTCCTCTCGTCGCAAAGATCGTTTCGCCAGAGATCCTGCACAAGACAGATGTCAAAGGAGTTAAGGTCGGCCTTCAAAACCAAGAGGATGTTAAAAATGCATTCAACGATATGTACGGCAGGCTTAGCAAGCAGTATAATGTAAAAGGTGTGCTGCTCGAAAAAATGGCCGCAGCTGGAGGCGTGGAGCTCATTGTCGGTCTGCAGAATGACCCGCAATTTGGTCCCGTTATCATGGCAGGCATCGGTGGTATTTACACGGAAGTCTTCAAAGACGTTTCATTCAGAGTTTTGCCAATAACAAAGGAAGACGCAATAAGCATGATAGATGATCTAAAAGGCAACAAGATACTCAAGGGTTTCCGGGGGATGCCGCCTGTAAACATGAATATGCTTGCAGAGGCGCTAGTCAATATAGGTAGATTTGGGACGGAGATGGCCCCATATTATGAAAGTATTGATTTTAATCCAATTATATTCTACGAAAATGAATACTTTGTAGTTGATGCCAAAATCCTACTACGAGAAAAACCAGACCTGGAAGTCATCTCAACTGCCCAGCCAAGATCTGAATATATGGATCTGTTCTTCAATGCCAATTCGGTGGCTCTGATTGGCGCTTCACCTGAACCGGGCAAGGTAGGCAACTCTGTTTTGGAAAGCTTGGCAAAGCATGAGTACATTGGCAAGGTCTATCCCGTAAACGCAAAGGGTTATTCTGAGATCATGGGCCTTAAGGCGTATAAGAGCATTGATGAGATACCCGATAAGGTAGATGTCGTAGTCGTTACGGTCGATTTGAAATTTGTGCCAGATCTGCTGAAATCAGCGGCCAAGAAAGGCATCCACAACTTTGTCATCATTTCTGGCGGAGGCAAGGAACTTGGAGGAGAGCGAGCAACTATTGAGGCGCAGATCCGCGAGCTGTCAATGGAGTTGCAGATCAGGATCATCGGTCCCAACTGCATAGGTATGTTCAATGGCGAGAACCGTCTTGATTGTGCATTTCAAGGTCATGCAAGAATGGTACGTCCTAGAAAGGGTGATGTTGCTTTCCTATCGCAGAGCGGAACTGTGGGCATTGCATTCATGGAGAGCTCCGATACATTTGGCATGAGCAAGATGATCTCATATGGTAATAGATCTGACGTGGACGAGGCCGACATGATCTGGTACCTCTCTGAAGACCCCCAAACCAGAGTTATTGGACTCTATGTTGAAGGCTTGGGCGACGGCAGGAAGTTCATGAATACTGCAAGAAGAGTAATCATAGAGCGAGGCAAACCAGTAGTTGTATTTAAAAATGGCAGATCTGTAAGAGGGGCCAAGCAGGCTGCTTCTCACACAGGATCACTTGGCGGATCGTATGCAGTTGTGAAGGGCGCACTCGATCAAGCGGGTATCATATCGGTAGATAGCTACGAAGAACTGACAGCGGCGCTCAAGGCCCTAACATGGCAACCAGTACCAAATGGAGGTAGAGTAGCAATGGTAACCAATGGAGCAGGACCTATAATTGCTGCAATTGACCACTTTGAAAGGCTTGGTCTGCAAGTAGCCGAATTGAGTGAAGAGACGAAAAAATCACTTAAGGATCACTATCCACCAACATATGTGATAGGCAACCCTTGCGACATCACAGGCTCTGCTAATGCTGATGACTATCGGTTTGCAATACAGTCATTCATGGACGATCCCAATATTGATATCATCATGCCATGGTTTGTATTCCAAGATGATCCTCTTGAAGAGTCGATTGTAGATGTTCTAGCTTCCTTCCAGAAGCAAAAGAAAAAACCAATACTTGTGGGCGCTATGGGAGGACCGTTTACAGAAAAGATCTCGCAACAGATTGAGGACACAAACGTTCCAGTCTATCACTCAGTCATTGAATGGGTGACTGCTGCTGGCGCTCTTGCTAAGTGGGCAAGCGTAAGAGGGCAAGCAAAGTAACAACCTCCATCTTTGGATTTTTAAGTTATTACGATCTAACGGTGGAGTGGAAACTCGGAGCTAGTTCTTCTTTGGCTGGTATCCATTATTTTTATACGAATAGGAAGGAGAGATCACAAAGCTGTCGAAAGTTCGTGACATACGGCATTTACACCTTTAGTTGAAGGCGATCATGATGATTTAAATTACTTGCAGTTGCACGACGGGTATTACAAAATCGACAATTGGGACACGAAGGGCATTTGGCTTTCTGTTCATAGCAGTGTCGATAGCTGTGTTCATTGCTTCATTTCTTAGCGAAATTGCATATTTGACAACAACCAGTCTTCCACTATATTACTATGTAACAATCTGGCTTGCTACCTTTGCTGCGGTGTTTGGAGCAAGTTACAAGCATTTGCGCAAAGCATTACCAGCAATCCGGAACAGGATGAAGACAAGCACCAGGTGGCCAACAGCTGCAAAGATACTCAATGGGTTTTGTTGGGCAGGACCTTTTGCTGCAATAGCCGCTTTTCCATCACTTTACCAGTACCTTATCCTAGCTGGCATTGGTCTTGGCAACTTGTCGACTTATTTGATGATCAAAAGGTATGGCAATATGGATAACCCCGAACAACTGATAGTCGCTTTGGTTTCTCTTGCTGCAGTACCAACGGCTATCATAATCGAAAGCATGATTTTTGCAACGCGACAGGACATTGCAGTAATGCTATCAAGAATCTTCATTGGAATCGCCTACGCCACTGGAGGAGTATTTGCATTACTGACGAAAGCGGGCCCGGTGGGCTTCGATCCCACGACTTCCGGCTCTCTTCAATAGAATTTAGAAGGCAGGCGCTCTATCCATGCTGAGCTACGGGCCCTACCTCCGCTTTAGTCTGTCTTGTTAATTTAATGATTGCGGGTTACAAAGATGTTTGAATATGTTAAGTCAGATGAAACCTCTTTTAGTATTATGTTAGTAGTATATATTTTAGCAGTATCTAGTACTCCCATATATCATAAGAAGTCTCTAGCAGACACCAGGTTTGAGCGGCCCTATATATTCCACTGCTCTGACAGGACCCATAGAGGTATAGCTGAGATCAAATCCAAGATTCATATTCTAAATTTACTTTTAGTATAAATTCTATACCAAGAAACTATAATAGCCAGTCGACGAATTCTAGTTGTTGTATAAAAGAAAATGGTCGAAAATGATACTGTTAATGGCACACAAGAATTTATGCAAGAACAAATCAACAGAGTCTTTGAATTTTGGGGCGGGACTTTGAAATTGCCGACAATTGGTCCCATCTATGCCTTTTCAAAGGATTTTAGTTCATTTGCTAACGATTTTGTCACCCTTGGCAAAGCTATGATTGAACTCAAGGGCAACATGGATAGCTACTGGTCGCTTTTGAATACAGCCTACACAAAGGCAGTGAGAGATACAGTAGAGCGGGCTCCAATGCAGCTGGCAACAAAAGAAGATTTTGAGAATTACAGACGCGCAGCCATTGAGGCTTTTGAAGATAGTTTCACGGATCTCTTCACATCTTCTGATTTTTCTGAAGTCTATGGTAGGCTTTTTGGCAGTCAGTTGAATGTATCAAGAGTTATGCAGAACATTATGGAAAAGAACTTCAAGATACTCAACCTTCCAACAAGGAGCGAGGTTGACGAGATGCTGAAGGACATTGTGGAATTGAAGAGAACTGTGCGGGATATGAAGAGGAGAGTTGAGGCGCGGGATGACCAAGCAAGAATTTCAACCTGACGAGAAGAAGGAGCAGAACATTCAGCCGACCCAGAGAGAGGCGGAGAAGCAGATAAGAAAAGAGCCATCACTTACTGAAGAAGTCCAAGAAGCGTTTCGCAAGTTGGAAAAGGCAAGGAATATCCTATACACAGCTGGCAATATTGGAGTCGGGGAGACTCCGAACGAGGTCCTAGTTGAAAAAAGAGCATATAGACTGTTGCATTATCAACAGATGGTCAGCAAGACCGCAAGGACGCCCATACTTGTAGTTTATGCGCTCATCAACAGGTCCTATGTACTTGATCTCCAACCTGATAAGAGCTGGATTCGCAGCCTGCTAAGTCAGGGTTTTGATGTTTACCTTATTGACTGGAAAACACCTACTGCTGCAGACAAGTATGTTTCATTTGATGACTATGTCAATTGCTATATTGATGACTGTGTTGAGGCTGTACTTGAAAAGAATAAGGTCGAAAAGTTAACACTCCACGGCTATTGCATGGGCGGAACCATGTCTTCAATGTATACTGCACTGCACCAAGATAAGGTAAGGAACCTTGCAGTAATTGCTCCAGTGATAGAGGGTCAGAAGGATTTCACAGTAATCGGTAACCTTGCAAAGAACATGGATGTTGACAAGATGCTGCAGGTCATGGGAAATCTGCAATCTGAGCAATTGTATGCATTGTACGTGACATTAAAACCGTTCAAGCAGGGTATCAACAAGTACTTGAATTTTCTTCAGAACGTAGATAATGAGCAGTTTATTGGTAACTTTTTGCGCCTTGAAAAATGGTTATATGATACACCCCCAATTGCAGGGGAAACATTTAGGCAGTGGATATCGGATATTTATCAGAAGAACTTGTTGGTGAAGAATGAGATGAAGCTGAATGACAAAACCGTGGCCTTGTCAACGATCAAGGTTCCACTACTCAACGTTATTGCTGACGAAGATCATCTTGTATCGCCACAATGTAGCGCTCCTCTAAATGACATAGTGTCAAGCACCGATAAGCGTCTCATGAGGTTCCATACAGGCCATGTTGGGCTCATAGCTAGCCTTTACTCACAAAATAACGTACTGCCAAAAGTGGGGCAATGGCTTATGGCCAGATCGCAATAGGACTTTACAAGTTCTATAAATATGGCAATTGAATTTATTTCATCGCAGCATTATAGAGCTAGTAGGATTGATAATTGCTTCGGCTGTCCGAAGGAGAGTATAGCCTCATACAGCAGCAACGTATGACGCAAAAGGGATAGTGTAAGTATCGTAGAGCACTAACTGAAACAAAACGACAACATGCCCTGCAGAGATCTGTACAAACACTGCCCTACGACAATGATACAATGATTATTAAGTTCCTGTCCTCAGGTTCTCTTAGCGGATCTGAATTGTTGTTCTTCAAGGTTACACCTTTACCAACTGATTAGCAGAATCTCGTTGGATACCAGAGACAATCCAATTGTCCTTGTTTGCTCTTACGTCATCAATTACCGCTGCAAGGTTCTTCTCAAGTTCTAGCGCATCTATCAAATTCTTTTCAGTGTATGG